>DUCL01000173.1:1385-15832 GCA_012959845.1 Candidatus Poseidoniales archaeon | reverse complement strand
GTTTGAACATAGGCCCTTGTGTTCAAAGTTGATGTTTACAAGGGTTCGCAGTGGGTGCTATTCGTCGCTACCGACGTGTACAAATTCTATGAGGAATCATTCTTCCTCATATGCTTCTAATTGCTCATCTTCGAATTCATCATCATCATACTCCAAATCGTCTAAGTGTGAATCAAAGTCTGGTAGTTGTGGTTTCCAACCTTGAGGCAAATTCTTTCCTGAATCAATTATTTTTACCATTCTCTCTTGCCAAGCGATTGGTTTTCTCTGCATAATGTATAGGTAAAGTACAGATAATCTCATCTCTTCATAAATTACAGTAAATCCAGTTGAAGCTTCAAAATTCATAGCCCTTAGTAAATTATATGCAGGCTTATTTAGCAAACCAGTCCATCGTTTTGCCAGCCTCATTCCGAATAATACTGTTGCGAAGATAACAACTGAAGTTAAACAAAATCCACCCCATCCTTGACCAAATATTTTGTCACTTAATACCACTTCAAGAAGAAGGAATGGCATAGTAGCCATCATAAAAATAAATGTTTCAGAAACTGGAGGTTTTCTCATTTTACTATCGATTGCACCCCAACCATCGTGATTTTTCTCCCATGGTCTAAAATAAGTTCCAGAAGTTCCTTCAGCAGCAGCCTTTACTAAATTCATAAGATAGTACAATTTACCAGTCTGTGATGTAGCAATGTCCATATTTTGTTCAATAATAGTATTTAATCTAATATCCGCTTCACCATATAATCCCATATCGGTTAAGATAGTTGCCTGTTCTACAATTGGAGATACTTCGTCTGGTGCATGATGTCTGCAGTCCTGCCACCATTGCAGTGCATCATCAAGTAATCCAAGGTTATCAGAAAGAAGTTGTCCACCCCTAACCCACATTTGAAGGAGCATCGGATCTAATTCAATCGCTTTACGGCATCCGTTTAGCGATTTAGCAGCCTGTGAAAGTGTTGGATTTTTTGTCTCACCTGCAAGGGCTGCATCAGAATACAATACCCAAGCCTCAACATGTTCAGGGTCAATTGTTGTAGCAGCTTTCGCTTCATCGAATGCTAACTCAAAATCTCCTTTATCAAATGCTTCAACAGCATCTAAGTAATGGTGTTCTGCACCCATTATATCACCTCAATCTCGGTTTCTTTCGTAACTTTGCGACCTAATTTCACTTGGTCCACGGTTGTGAGCATGACCTGGTTTCTTTCCTTTTGCGTGTCTAAATTCTGAACCTTCTGGCTTTCTTCTAGGTGAGTCATCTCTTCTCTCACGTCTATCGTCGCCTCGTCCAGAATCTCTTCCGCCATCACGACCGCCATAGCCACCGCCGCCGCTTCGACCGGAATCTCTTCCACCATCACGACCGCCTCTGTAGCCTCCGCCACCGCCGCCGCCGCTTCGTCCAGAATCTCTTCCGCCATCACGACCGCCTCTGTAGCCTCCGCCTCCGCCGCCGCTTCGCCCAGAATCTCTTCCGCCATCACGACCGCCTCTGTAGCCTCCGCCACCGCCGCCACCGGAACGAGGTAGACCGCATCGGTTACACTCGTTTCTTCTTGCGAAGTTGTTATTGTGACACTTAGGACATTCCCAATCCCCGTCCATACGGTTTTCATTGCCGCCACTACGGTTATCGCTTCTACTGAATCTGTCTCTGCCGCTATCTCTGCGGTCGCGGAATCCACCATCTCTTCCACCGCTTCGGTCATTTCTTTGACGTGAAGGGCTAGGTGCTCCACCTTCTCTTTCTAAACCACAGCGATTACATTCTGAACGGAAAGAGAAATTGCTATTTTGGCACTTTGGACATTCCCAGTCATTACTGTTATCTGCGCCATCTCGGTTTGATGAACGATTAGAATCACGACCACTGTCACGGCCTCTGCGGTCATCACGGCCACCATCACGACCTCTGCGGTCATCACGGCCACCATCACGGCCTCTGCGGTCATCACGGCCACCATATCTCTCATCGCGGCGAGCGCTTGAGCGACCTGAACTAGGTCGAGGTGCTTCACAACGGTTACAGTTTTGACGGAATGAATAATTACTATTTCGGCATTCAGGACAATCCCAATCTTCACTTGGTTGATGCCTTTTTTGCTCTCTTCTTTCATCGCGACTTCCTCGGCGGTCATCACGACCATCAGTTCTATCACGGCGTTGATCACGGTCGTTTTGGCGTTCTTCTCGAGGTTTTTTCGACCTGACGCCAACTTCCTTTCCAACGAGGGATTGCATGTCGAGTTTTCTTTCGATATGAGCAACATGCACTAATGGAGAATCAGTGTTTCCTAAAACGGAATCAACTTTACCAATATAGTCACCAGTTGCTGCATCAGTGATGATAGATTCTAGTGCAGGTGACGAACCTGTGAATGTAACAAGTAGTCCACCTTCGTGGCTCAACGACTCAATAGTACCAGTAAACATGGTATTCCCCAAACTCAATGCGGAAGCCATCCTCCTTTAAGTGGGTCGGTATTCACGAATATTGTTTTCTTTGCCAAAATGCCATTGCAAGTAACGTAATTATCAGTGTAGAAAGCATAGATAGAGAAGGAAGCCCTCCCTCTTCTGAAGTCTTGTCATCAGCAATTGTTCCATCACCACCATCGTCTTCAGCATAAGGGTCTGCAACGAAAACAGATAGTGTTCCAATTACTCCAGATTCATCGGTAGCAGAAATAACAACGTCGTATTCAAATATATCTTGACTATTACAAGAAACTACTGAAACATCAATTTCCCAATTAGTTCCATCACGGATAAAATTAGTTGCAGAGCCACCACAAATTGATAGTGACATGGTGACATCTTCACCATCAGGGTCAATCACTATACCCTTCAAAGTAAATTTCAATCCACTATCATCCCAAGTAGCATTTTCTTGACTCAATCCAATAACTAACTCAATAATAGGAGGAGAACTTGCTTTTTCAAGACCAAAGTTGAGCATAAATGAATATGTCATCATACTAGTAGCATCAGCAGTTCCCATTACCATTACCATTCCAGGTCTTAATTTATTGAGTGACAAACTGGTAGTGATTTCGCTATTTGCAACAGTGATTGTTTTTGCGTCTGCCATATTTTCAGATTGATGGGCATGAACCACAATTGTCATTTCACCAACCAATCCAGTTGGAATAATGGTTAATTCCAATTCTTCAGTTTCTTCATTCATAGTAGCGCTTGATGTAAATGGTTGACCAAATGTCCATGTTCTCGATAATTCAGAAGTTGCTCCGAATGGGTCAAGAAGATTACATGTTGCTTGTGAAGAACCAGTACCAACAGATGTGATGATAAATGCCCCATCTTCATCCATTTGACTCGACCATCCACTTTCAACGAAATCACAATCCAGTGACCACCCATTGTCATCACTCGCCCAAGATTCAGTAGTGTCTCCATCTATTACGATCACTGTTCCATCACCCGGTAGAGGGATAATTTTACCATCAGCCGGTGCACTATTATGCCAGATAGGAATATCATTTTCTTCAGGCGTTTGAGTAGTAAAGTCAATGTATATTTCACGAATCATCGGGTAGTTAGAAGCAGGATATTCAACATCAATAGAGACTCTCAGTCTTCCGTCTGGAAGGTATTCTACAACAGGAGTTTCAAGCGCATCATTCTGAATTCCATCATCCAGTGTTGAGAAATCAATAACTCTCAAACCTTGAGTTTGAGGGAATGTATAAACAAAGATTGCATCAGTGATATTTGTGACATTTAATGCGAAAGTAAAATTTGAAACCCCTTTGTTAGGCAATTGGTTAAATTGTGCATTATATGTTTCACCATCAGCAAGGAACAGACTAATTTCTAAATCATCAGTTGCCGAAACAGGGACTTCATAGCAGCCGTTAGATGCCAATAAATTTTGACAATTTCTTTTTTCTTCATGGTCTGATGGAACTAGATTTACCTCGTCTAATGCTATTCCATCTTGAATAAAACTCCAATTATTCCAATCAACACCACTTCGATGTGCTACGCCTTCTTTCAAACCAATTCTTGTATCCATATCTGCAATACAATCCGGTCCAATTGCTCTAACTGCATCTCTTTCATCAGTACTCAGCCAGTCATTGCCTCCACCCGGCGCTAATCCATCAAACAATCCATCAAGATTATCTCTAACGATGGCAGCATTAGAACCGTTTACCCAAGAGTTTGCATAATAGTCCGCAGTCGCCCAATCATCAAGAATCTCAATATCAAAACTTGCAAAATCATACTCAAATAAATCCTCAAAAGTCAATCCACTGCAATTAACTTGGCCAACATCGTCTTCTCTTGCATCAACATGAGAAACAATCTTTTCTTCAAAAATATTTTCTTGCTGTTGTAATGGTGAAAAAGACATCATTAGCATGATTGTGATGAGAATCAATGATGATATTTTCAGTCGAGCGTCTACACCTGCCATGTCAATAGATACTAGGTGTCGTCTAATACACTTGCCCCTAAAGGGGCAGTCCATGTGATAATTCAAGGAACTAAGTCTTCCATGCGTCTTGCAAGAACCCAAAGTGGCAATATTGTCCAAGCAATCGCCATAATCCCAATTTGCCATCCGGATACACCACGTTGAACATCTGGCAGTCTTGATTCCAGTATGTGGTGATATACGCCATTTGGTGAAAACAAATCAAGTGCGCCTTCTAATGCAATCCAAGAAGGATCGCTTTCTTGCCCTATTGCAATTCCAGAAGCGAAGGCAACCATACTTGTTACCAATGCCCATAAGAATGTGAAGAAGAACCAAATCCCTACACCAAATGCGATTGCAGTCCCTTGTTCTCTTGCTTTTGAAGAAGCGATTAATGTGAATAATGTATACCATGTTAAAATTAGCCCTGTTGCGACAATATGAACTACAACATCCATTAATTCTGGCCAAACTCCCATTCTATAACGAATAATGAATATTGAGATTATCACCAAGATAGTTACTGGAATAATAACTGCAATTGCAGTGCCGCGTACCAAAGCAAGCGTTTGATGTAAGCGTGTCATCGGTTGCGCTAATTTTACTTCTAGCACCCCGCTTGCCCTTTCTTTGCTAACTCCATCAAATGACATTAGTACTGCACACATAGTTCCGCCGAAGACTACTCCAAGACTGGAATAGAACAAGACTTCCATAGGCGTTTCGGGGCGGTGTCCACCTGGTAGGATAATATTTGGGTCAGAAAATCCCCATGCTAATCCCGGAATAAATAATAGCAGTATCGGGAACATTAGTAACATCCTAGTCGAGAACATTTTCTCCTTAACAATAAGGGAAGTTATTTTGTTGAAGGAACCTTTTCCACTCATTCCTCTTCCACCTCTCTCTGTAGTAATGGTAGGAATGCCGAAGAAGTTATTTCCAATCCGACATCTTCAACTCTAAGTCCTGTTGAAGAGCATAACATTTCAACTAAATCTGGTGCATGTGGTTGCCAAGATTCTACATCAACCCCTTCCCTGATGAGGTTTTTTAATACACCATCCGCATTGCCTTTCACTTGCATTTGCCAAACATCATTGTCAATATTAGAATCAATTATTTTCATCCCTAATTTTTCAATTAATTTAGAAGATGGTGGCTGTGAAGTTCCAGTTAAGTCAAATCTATCACTCAATTCCAATTCTTTTTCAACTGATTTTATTTCACCTTCAATCAGTAGTTGGCCACGATGAAGTAATGCGATTCTATCTATTATCCCAATTAGACCTGACACTTGATGCGATGAAATAACAATAGAAACTCCCTTTCCGCTTAATTCGCGTAATAATAGAGCAAATGCTTGGCCAGCAACAGGATCTAATCCATTGAATGGTTCATCGAGTAGTAGAATCTCAGGAGAGCCGAGTAATGCAATGGCCAAAGTTAGACGTTGCCGCATACCTTGACTTAATTCATCCAATGGGGAATCAATGCGTGAATTCAAACCTACTAGTTTTATCAATCCGAGAATACGATGTTCCGAGGACCCCCTCATCGCAGCAATTTCAATCATTGCATCAAGAACTGATTTCTTGCCTTGCCAGCGAACTTGTTCTGGCATATGACCAATTATTTTGCGCAATTCAAGACTTGTAGTGAATTCCGTTTCAACCGTTTGACCACCTTGTTGCGAGATGGAAATAATAGTCCCCTTCTGTAGGGGCAAGATTCCCGATAACATTCGCAACAGAGTTGTTTTTCCAGCACCATTAGGACCCACTAGACCCAATATTGCGCCTTTGTGTAATTTCAAGTCAATTTTTGCAATACCAGGTCCGAGAATTTTCCTCCATGGTTTTGTCAGTAATGGCGCACTAATGTAATGGCGGCAAGATGCGCCAATAAGTTGTAAAACGACCTCCGCCATGTATGCGCCTAAATTGTAATCACTTGATATTCTACCGTTTCAAAGACGCTCAAGGCAAAAGTATCATCACTGAATGGCAATCACTCGATTATCGGGAACAGCAATGCTAGGAGGTCTACTTTATTCAGCGGGGCTGGTTCTTGCGATAATCCTAGTAATATATTTAGAATATAGAAAAATCTCCGAGCAAAAATCAAACGATGATGAAGACGCTCCAATTATTTTCAATTATAGGGAAGTATTTGGGCCGCTGGGATTAGAATTTCTCATATTGTCATTATTGTTGCTTTGGATATTACCTTACGGCATATTGGTAATTGCGCCAATTGGTTTGATATTGTCTGTATTATCGCCTGCTGGGCGAATTGCATGGTTGCAAACAAAAACTCCAAGGGTGATGGTATGCCTCCTCTTGACCTGTATGATAATGCTTGGAAGTTTAGCTCCGATTGCTCAACCAAAGTCTCCGAATTCTTGGGGGAACCCATTGCTGACCGAGAACCCCAATGCTCCCCTATGGCCTGCTAGTCAGCAATATACATGGGTGATGGCTCCATCGGCGGGCGAATTAAATTTTGAAATAATCCAATCAATTTCGATTAGAACTCCTCATCAATTAGGCATCTATGGTGCCGCAAGTTCAAGTATTGATATAGCGACATTGTTAGGCCTAGAACAATCGAGATTACATCAAGCGATCGAGTTGCTAGATGATGAGTTGTCCTTTGTTAGATTAAATCCCGAAGAAATATTGCTTGTACCTATTCCTAATCAAGAGACGCATCGCTATGTGAGCAATACGCATGAGATAGATGAAGAGATTGTGATACGTCAATATGAACTCCGTTCGTTATCAATAGGAGTGAGTGATGATGGTGTGAAAGTAGGTGAAGTATTTTGCGCAGCGACATCGAGTTGGGGTGGTGAATTGCAGGTGTTGGTTATCATAAGACCTCTGGGGCATCCTGACCTTACTACTGACAGGTATGCGGAAAAATATATACTGGATTGGCTTTCAGCATAGTGCGATAGTCGTTTTGAGGTTTTTCTGAAAAATGTGGCTGTATCAGTTGGTTTAGGTCGCCCTAAATCTTCATATACGGGCGAGTTTAGGGCGACCTAAACTGGAGTATTGTATATGTCGCTAAAACCAATTTTTCTAGTTCTAATAATAGCAGCATCGAGTTTGTCTGGCTGCATTGCTGGTGAGCAAAGAATTGATGATGGTGGAGTAAGTGCTCCAGACCCAATAAAAATCGCATTTTCAATTAAAGATGATTATAGCAACTTTGATGAAAACCCATATCGTCTTGCAGATTATTTGTCGCAACAAATCGGAAAGCCAGTAGAACTGTATCCAATAACATCCGATGCACTTGCCTTGGAAGCATTGCGCTTTGGCTCTGCTGATATGGCTTTCATGGATGGCGGCGCTGGTTGGGTCGGTTGGCAAAAATACGGATTACAGGTCGCGGCGGCGGATATGAAGAGTGACGGAAAAACCTACTATCAAGCCCATGCATGGGTATTGAATGGTAGCGATGTTGCAGATGCGCTTCAAGATGGAAATGAATCAACGGACCCATTCGCCTTACTGCAAGGAAAAACATCATGCCACACAGGTTGGTTAAAGTCAGCTGGAATGTTGATTCCAATGGGTTATCTAATCGGAAATAACTATACCGAGGTAATCGGCGATGCAGAAGATATTGAATCATTGCGCAATACGATCTTTAATTTCTTCAATGACGATGCGAGTATTCCCGAATCAGGAACTCCATATTATGGATATTCAGGTGCCATGAAGTGCCTAAGCGATGGTACAGGTGAGGTCGCATTTGCCAAGGATTCCACCGTTGACAAATACTGCAATAATGAAGTAGCCGAAGACGATGACGATTGGTGCTTGGATATTGCCGATTACATCAAATTACCAGCATTTGGAAATGCACCGAGCCATCCACTAATGTACCAACCTAATTCAATCTCAGATTCAGATAGAGCCGCGATTGTATCTGCATTGGTAGAACTGCAAGAGAGTGAAGATGGCCTTTCAATTTTACAAAATATTCTCAATACCCCTGGGATAGTTGAAACCACCGCTGAATTACATTTAGATTCATATTCTAGTCTAATTTCACACGTTCCTGGAATTTCACTATACATGGAAGAAAAATACCAAGCATGAAACAAGACAAATTAGGAGTAATTGAGATGACAAAATTACTAGCAAAGTTGGTCGATGTTTCTATCGGATATGAAACAACTTTGATAGATGAAATTAATCTAGAAATTTACTCAGGTGATGTAATTGCAGTATTGGGTCCCTCTGGAATCGGGAAAACAACACTGCTGCGAACTTTAGCAGGATTGGTTAGGCCAATCGCGGGTGTGGTAGAATTGAAAGTAGAGCGTCGTGGCGGCTTAGGATATATTCCACAAAGACTCGGCTTGATCAGCAATATGAGCGTTCGTTCAAATGTTGAAATGGGTGCTAGAATGCGCGCATCCAAATGGCTTCCACCGTTTTTCCCTTTGCCGAAAAATTTGCGACCAATAGTCGATAAAGTCTTACACAATTTTGGCTTAACCGACTTTTCCAACCAACCAATTAGGACGCTATCTGGTGGCCAACAGCGAAGAGTTGCAACAGCAAGAACCGTTGCTCAGCAACCAAAACTCGTTCTTGCCGATGAGTTCTTGGGGGAATTAGATGACGATAATGTTGAAATTGTTATGAGGACGGTTAAAGCGACGATAAGAGAAAAGAAATCAGCCTTGGTCATGGTTGAGCACCATGAAGAGTTGGCATATCAAGTTGCAAATCGAATTTGGAGAATTGTTGATGGTAAATTGCTTGAGGAGGAGAAACAATGAATTCAAGAGTTCTCATCATCGCAGCAATAACTCTGCTACTGGCATTGTTCACATTCAATGATTTGGTCGGTGACTGGGGCCGATTAGAAGGTGGATGGAGTAATTTGAACATCTTCTTTGAAGAATCATTGTGGCCACCGAATTGGTCTGTATTGGAAGCACAATCATATCCAGTATGTCAAGAAAGCGTTGGATTATTTTGTTCTGTAGCATGGATGGGAATGGTTGAAACTATCAAAATTGCCTTTGTGTCAACTGCTTTTGGTTTTATTATCGCTTTGCCATTGGCAGCCTTTGCAGCCAATAACCTATCTCCAAAATGGGTTTCATTTCCTTCGCGTGTAATTCTTTCAGCAATGAGAAGTTTACCTTCAATAATTTGGGCTATATTATTCGTAATTATTTTCGATATTGGCACACTTGCAGGGATATTTGCTATGACCTTTTACACAGTTGGCTATCTTGGAAAGTTACAATTTGAGTCAATTGAGGGAATTAGAAACGCACCTCTTGAAGCAGCCAGAGCAATGGGGATGACACGAGCCGAAACAACCTACTTAGTCGCAATTCCTGAATCTGCAAATAATCTTCTTTCTCATCTGATGTTCATGTTTGAATATAATGTTAGACATGGGACAGTAATCGGATTAGTTGGTGCAGGTGGTATTGGATTATACCTCAATACATATCTAAAGATGTTACAATATGACAAGGTAGTTGCATTGCTGATTATTGTTTTCGTAGTAGTTGTATTGATAGATATGTTGTCAATGGTTATCCGTTCAAAATTCACAGAAGAAGGAGATGTGCAAAGGCCTTCTTGGTCTACGATATTCCTGCCAGCAAAAATGGCATCATTACATCATCATGGTAAATTTATTCAGCAAGAAGAAGATTCAGAAGAGTGAATCTCACTCAACTGCAATATGTAAAGAGCCATTTTTGTAAAAGACTTGTATGCGGTCAGGGACCTTCTTTGTCAAAGATGCAATCGCTTCGTAAACAGCATCATCTTCTACTTCAAAAATTTCTGCAGCATCCTCGGTTGACCATGGAGTAAGGTGGAAATCAGATTGACGAAGCCACTCAAACAATCTCGCTTCCAACTCAGTCAATTCCTCCGCCATAGCATTGCCATATCGCCACCATTCAAAACAGCACCGCAGTAATTCGTTTCTTCAATCAGTGAAGATTTACCATTCTTCGGCAACATTCTTCAGCATCGATATGACCGTCAAGTAAAGTGTTCAATGCTTTGGTAAATGGAATATCGATTTTATCGTCTTCTGCTCTTTCACAGAACATTCTTGTCGCTCTTACACCTTCAGCAACCATGTGCATCTCTTCCAATGCCTCTTCTAATGTCAAACCAGTTCCTAATTTTTCACCCATTGAGCGATTTCTGCCATGAGGTGAAGTTGCAGTGACAAAGAGATCTCCTAATCCAGCAGGTCCGAATGCTACTTCGGCTCTAGCACCAAGTTGAGGCAGTAATAGGCATCCTTCTTTGAATCCGGCCATGAAGATTGCAGCCTTGAGATTATCTCCGCCCAATGAGCCAACTTGTTTCAAGCCATCAACCAATCCGCAAGCAAGGGCAACTACATTTTTGAAAGCACCCCAAAGTTCAGCCCCGACAGGGTCTGATGCAGGATGTAAAATGAAAGTTTGAGTGGTCAATGTCTTTGCTAGTTTTTTCGCAACAGAAACATCTTCACTTGCCACCAGTGCAGTAGTCATAACTCCAGCAGCAGCTTCAGGTGCAATTGTTGGTCCTGTTACAACTGCCAACGGGTTTGACATATTTGCAGCAGACAGTTTCTCTTGAATAGCATGAGATATCATCTGATTACCTGGCGCTAATCCCTTTGCTAAGTCAAGTATTACATGTCTTGGACGTAGGTGCGGAATTACTTGGTCTACGACCTCTAAAATAACCGATGATGGTACGGCTAGAACTACAACTTCAACCCCATCGATAGCATCTTCAATGTGCATTGACACATCCATACCTTTGAGGGATAGTTTTGGAAGATATTTGTGATTGATGTTATCCATTGTAATTGACTCATATACTTCAGATTCAATAGTCCATCCTTTGACCTTGTGTCCTTCATCGAGCCACATTTTTGCGATTGCACTGCCCCAATTCCCGAGGCCCAAAATTCCAATAGATACCATGTCAACCAATAGTCTCCCTGCACCCTTTGCTTAAGTCGCTTACCACTGTAAGATAATGCCAAAGTTAAGTTTTACAACCTAATTGAGATTACCAACTCAGAAAAGTTCGTCATCAGATTTTTCTAAATCCAACGCTTCATTGTCTTCCTTTTTGGTTTTCTTCTTAGTAGATTTTTCTTCAGCCTTAACGGTTTCAGTTTCCTTTGCAGCAGGAGCGCCTTCAGTAGTTTCTAGGTGCATTGCTTGTTGTGCTTTACGTGCAGCAACTGCATTTTCTGAACTTCCACTCTGAAGTGTAAGTGCTCTCCTTCTATCTTCTCGGGCTTTCCGTTCAAGTTGCTTGTGACGTGATTTCTCAATGTTTTGCAACATATACATAGCATCGTGTTCTAGTAGTGGTGAATCGGAAATTAGTGTAATGTCTAACCAACCTCCATCTTCAACGATAAATTCGGCTAGAGGTTCAAAGTTCAAGTCAGATTTCTTGATTTGAGTATAATGCATGGCATTACCACCACGATGATCAACTCCAGAAAAGTGACAATAGAACTCCTTTGTTCCGATAGATTCTCTAACTTGGTCAAATAATTCTCCATAGTCTTCAGAGGTTCTCATTCGTCCATGCCCCCTAGAATGAATGTGTGCAATATTGAGGACCGGAATTGTACCCTCAACATGATTGACAACTTCTAGAACTTCTTCCAAACTTCCCCATAATTCTTGTCTTCCAGATGTTTCAACACCAATCTTAGATGGAGTGCCATTCTTTATCCAAGGGAATACAGGAAATTCATCCTCATCATCATGCCAGATATCAGCAACTCGCTCTACTATTCCGGCGAAAACATTTGCAACTTGTTCGTTAGCAGCAGTCCCACGCCCCATCTCACCATAATGGCCAGCATGTAATGTGATATGGCGAGCATTGATTGTACGGGCTGCTTGTAAAGTTGATTCTATTTTGGTAAGACTTCGGCCTCTCTCAACCTTACCGCCTAATAATTCTGAATAATATGGGCCATGAATGTTCATTTCAAACTCAGTTTTATTCGAAAGAACACCTGCTTGCCAATATTGCTCAAAGTGATTTGGAGCGACCATTCTAACAGTTTGAACTTCCATTGTTTCCAATCCGAGAGAAATGATATCATCCATTCCTTCAACAATTGTTCTCCCTTTACAGGACAATGGAATTCCGGCTGGACCTAACTTGATTGGCATAGCATGACCCCCCCGCAGAACCAACCCAAAGGTCGTCTCTCCTTAACCCCTTTCTGTAGGCTGTTTGCAAAATCATTTCTTTTTGTCTCCATTTCATGGTAATAGAGCATGCGACTATCTATGAAGTAGGGATATGACGAGTGGGCATGGACGAGGCGGTATCTATGGCTGTTAACGCCTTCAAAATGGGTAACCCTATTTGCCTTTTTGACTCTGAAAACAGGGAAGGTGAAACTGATTTACTTTTCCCAGGCCAGTTTGCACAGCCAGCGACGATGCGACAATTGAGAAAGGATTGTGGCGGATTATTATTTTTAGCGATAGGGCATGAAGTGGGCGAGTTATTTTCCTTACCATTTTTGCAAGACTTACACACTCATCCGGCTTTAGTTTCGGATAATCTAGTACTTGCAGAATTAATTACCAATGATTTGCGATACGATTCACGTTCTGCATTCACATTGTCCTTGAATCATCGTGAAACATATACAGGGATTACCGACCATGATAGAGCCTTGACAACACGACGGTTCGCAGAACTTGTCGAGGAATGTAAACAAGCAGGCATCACAGGAGAAGAAGCTAGGAAAGCACTTGGAAATGAGTTTAGGACACCGGGACATATTCCAGTTTGTAGGGAATCCGAAGGAGGATTATCACGACGCCAAGGCCATACTGAATTAGCGGTTGGATTGGCGCGCCTTGCAGGAATGACTCCGGTAGTGATCGGTGCTGAGATGTTACAATCAGATGGCGACGGTGCATTGTCGGTAGAGGATGCACGGATTTGGGCCATGCAAAGGGGTATTCCTTTCTTAGAAGGGGCACAATTAATCAATGCTCTATAATTTAGGCAACAGCAACGGAGTAATCCTTGCAACCGATATTGAGAAGAATGGCAACCTGCAGCAAGTGATGAGGTGAGACGATGAAGAGAGTGATGGCGGTTGGAGTTTTTGACTTACTTCATGCTGGACATTTACACTACCTTGAGCAGGCTAAAGCATTGGGAGACCACCTTACAGTAGTTGTCGCACACGATGATACAGTACGAAAGCGTAAGCATGAACCAGTTACAGGACAAGATTTGCGACGAAGAATGGTCGAAGGATTAAAACCAGTAGATGATTCAATAATTGGCAACCCTCCAAGTGTAGCGATTTTTGAGATTTTGCCAATTGTCAACCCAGATGTCATCGCACTTGGTTATGACCAATTACACGCGGTAGAGAAAATAAAATTACAGTTATCGGAATTGGGTTTTGATTCTATAGAAGTGGTTAGAGTTGAAGGTCTTAGTGATGATTTAGATGGAACTCGTAAGATTATTGCGAGAATATTGAAATTATCGGCAGAGAAAAAAGCCTCTGATGAATCTACGGGTGGTCAATGAATGTTCACAGGTATTGTCCAAGGCATTGCATCTATCATTGCAACTTCACAAGGTGAGTCTGCTACAAAAGTATCAATCAAGTTGCCAGAAACGGAAAACCTGCGAATCGGTGCAAGTGTTAGCATCGATGGAGTTTGTCTGACAGTGACTTCGATAAACGACTCTATTGTTGATTTTGATATTATAGCGGAAACATTGCAGAGGACAACACTTTCCGACCTCGAAACAGGAAGCCAAGTTAATTTTGAACGAGCGCTTCGCTATGGTGATGAGTTAGGAGGGCACCTGTTATCTGGACATGTCATGTCGGCAGGTTTGATTCACTCAATTACAGAAAACGGAGAGGGCAAAGATATCTCAATCATCGCCCCACCGTCATTACAAAAATA
>DUCL01000173.1:0-1375 GCA_012959845.1 Candidatus Poseidoniales archaeon | reverse complement strand
TCGAGAAAGGATTTGTTGCAATTGATGGAATTTCATTGACTGTCGGAGCAGTTCAATCAAATATATTTGCACTCCATCTTATTCCAGAAACGCTTCGCATGACAACTTTGGCTACAAAACAGGAAGGAGATGCTGTCAACATTGAGATAGATTCAAACACACAAACGATTGTCTCCACAGTAGAGAGAATGCTTGCAGAGAAGTGATATCATGACAAAAATTTCGATAATATGCGGCTCTTTCCATAAGGAAGAAATTTCTAAAATGCTTGAATTTGCACTACAAGAAGCCGAAACTTTAGGTTTGGAAATCGCAGAAGTTGTTTGGGTTCCTGGTTCAATGGAGATTCCACTCGCTATTGATAGACAACTGAGGAAGGATGAAATTGATGCAGCAGCATGCTTGGGAATAATTGAGAAAGGACAAACAAAGCATGGTTTGGCAATGGGTCAAGCAGTCACAAAAGCAATTGTAGATTTACAATTGAAATATGACAAACCAATCGGCATGGGAATAATTGGCCCGGGTGCAAAACCACAGCATATTGAACCGAGAATTGAACCTCATGCAAGGGCGGCAATCGCATGTATCTCTGAAATGATATGATATTTTGCTTTCATTTTATGTGCCGTCTTCAAAAATTGCTACTGAAATCATAGTCAACATTGAAAGAGTGCCTATGTTTGGGAACATTCCCTAACAAGGTGATTGAAATGTCCGATATCCGAAATGTCATCATTATTGGTTCCGGTCCAGCCGGATATACTGCAGGATTATACGCGGCTAGAGCAATGTTAGATCCATTGATGTTCGCAGGATATATGTCTGGGGGTCAGTTAATGCTTACTAGCGATGTTGAGAACTTTCCTGGCTACCCACAGGGTATTGGTGGACCTGAGATGATGATGGAATTAAGAGAGCAAGCAGAACGCTTTGGTCTAACTGTTGAGGATAGGAATGTTGAATCCGTAGATCTATCTGAGAAACCATACAAAGTGGTAGTTGAGGGTGAGACCTATTTGACTCATGCAATAATCGTTTCAACTGGTGCAGAATCCATTTGGCTTGGTGCTAAAGGTGAGGAAGAACAGAAGGGGCGAGGTATCTCAACATGCGCTACATGTGATGGCGCTTTCTTCAGAGATGAGGAAGTATTGGTGATTGGAGGAGGAGACTCGGCTTGTGAAGAAGCAACTTTCTTGACCAGATTCGCAAGCAAAGTTACACTCTTGCATCGTAGAGATGTTTTCAAAGCATCAACTATCATGTACGAACGAGCTGCAAATCACGACAAGATCGAAATCAAAACTTTTAGACAAATAAAAGAGTGGTTAAGTGATGAAAAGGGGCTAACTGGTGCGATTGTTGAAGACCC
>DUCL01000172.1 GCA_012959845.1 Candidatus Poseidoniales archaeon | reverse complement strand
CCGCAAGAACTTCAACTCGTTGCCTAGATACCAGTTTATTCCACCGCTTGGCCAATGGGCCACTCTCCTCTTGTTGATTGATTATAGAGAGAATCTCTTTATTTGCAGCGCTGATACAATTGTCTATCTCTTCTTTTTGTAAATCAGCAGTTGATTTTTTATTCAATGAATAAGTGGCTAATTTTTCTAATAAATCAAATTCACGCTTTGCTACGATGCTGATAAAATGAGCAGATTCCTTTGCATCTTGAGTCATCATTACAGGAACTCCCAAGTCCAATGTAATATGTGCCAGTGCTCCAAGTACTGCATTTGGATGGACTGCATGGCCATTTCCGGTTCCAGTTTCAACCAGTAATAATGGCCGAGGCGCAGCAGCGAGTAATCTTCTACACTGTGAAAGCAAACGTCCATCGACGAGTGAAGAAATAATATCGCGTGAACTTTTTCTTTCGATTAGAACTCTATCTGAAATACGAACATCACCATGATACAGGTGGGTAAGTTGGATATTACATTGTAGACTACGCATATGTGCGACAAATGTAGTGGATGCTTCTCGGTGGTCAACTTGAATAATGCCATGAGCAGCATCATCCTTCTCAATGAGTTGCTGTGAGCCATCTAAGACGACATTCCATTTTGATTTCAGTTGTTTATCTTCAGATAATTTCTCATCTTCATCATCACCAGTTTTAGGCTCGCTTTCACCATTGCCAATGAATGATTCTAATCCCATCTGATTACTCGGCCTTCGCATTGCAGGGCTAATAATTGGTTCTCCACCAGCATCGCTTGTTGTATCGTCTTCCTTTTCTTTATCAATCTCAGGAATTACTGTTTCTATCAACGGAAACAATTTTTCAAGGCGTATCTTTTCTGCTGCTAAGAACTCAACTGCGGATATGTTCACTCCATCGCCATCGATGACAGAAAAGTCTGAGAGAACATCTTTTGGTGGTTCTTTAAAGATCATTCTGCCTCTGGTTTTTATTCTATCAAGAAGAGTATACATTTTCTCTTCTCTACGCTTGGAAGCCCTATAGACGAAAACATCTCTTGTATCCTTTGTGATTAAAATATGAACTTCCCCATCTCGTTGTCTTGCAGTTCTGCCTCTTCTCTGTATCGTGCGTATAGCGCTTGGAACTGGCTCATATAATATCACCAAATCTGCAGCAGGAACATCTAATCCTTCTTCTCCAACAGAAGTAGCAATTAGAACATTAATGTCTCCTTCACGGAATCGTTGCAATTGTGCCAATTGTTGTTTTTGATTCATTCCCTTTCTGCTTCCAGTTCCAGATTGCCCAATAAATCTATCAGCAACAACTCCTTCTATAGAATTAAGTTTCTCCGTTAGTAATTCAACAGTATCTCTGTATTCAGTGAAAATCAACACTTTGCTATCGGGAAAATCTTTCAATTGGCGAGACAATAATTTCGCAACATGTGCTGGTTTTGGATGTAATTCTTCCAATTGCTTTGAAACATTTCTAAAATGATGGATAGATGGTAGTGCGATGAAACTATTTGTTCCCCTTTGGCCACTACGTCCATCCTCTTCGGCTCTGTCAACAAATGCCTGTGCGGACTTCAAACCTTGAGTTCTGAGCAGGTCGAGCAAGATGTGAACTCTGCGTAAATTTGATATTTTTCTCGCAGCATTATAGCCCCGAGTATCTCTTCTTTGGATAGCAATGCTCGCCCTACGCTGTGCTTCCTCTATCATTTTTGAAGTCAAATGTCCTGTTGGGGCTAAGAATCCCATTTTTATCAATTGTTCAGCCTCTGCACGGTGGTGAACTTCTAAAGGCAGAATTATTTCTTTCAATCCATCTTCTAGTTCTAGATAGTGGGGGGTGATTTGCATATTGACCCGATATGCTTGCAAGAGAGAACTTTCCTTCTTACTTATGGAGAAAGTTCGGATATTCAAATTATTAGCGACTTGTAATATTGCTGATTCGGTTGAACCTGGGCTTGCAGTTGCACCAATTACCAAACAATCTGGATTATCCTTTTGCATCAATTTTCCAACTTGGGAATAGGCATGGTTCCCTGTTGCATGATGTGCTTCATCAAAGATAAGTAGCCCCAACTCATTCAAATCTATCAATCCATTTTGTACATCATTGCGAATTACCTGTGGTGTTGCGATAATGATTCTCCCACTATTCCATAACTCAGGTCTCTTTGCTGGAGCGTTTTCACCAGTATATGTGATAATTTCATTTTCATCTATATTGATCATAGCTCTTGCCATCCTCTGCTGTTGGTCAACTAAACCGGTTGTAGGAGCAATTAGTAGAACCTTGCCATTTTCTTTATTCAGGCAATTTGCCATCACCATCCATTCAACAGCGGTTTTTCCAAAACCGGTGGGCATTACCATCAAAGTCGATGCAGACAAACAGTAATTCAGGGCGCTAAATTGGTATGCTCTGGCCTCAACGCACTCATTTAAGAATGGGTGTTGGACTGTTGCCATATCGTTCCCTTTGCGGCGAGGGTAAAAAAGGATAATGCGGGGGGCCGCAGAAAATTGAAAGTGAAATTTGAAAAATATCTGGCAATTATGGATTACATTTTATATGTAATTATTTGTCGGATATAATATTCAAGAACCACGCCACTAAGCCGCATTTAGAAACCGAACCACTCATATAGGGGAGGTTGGTCGGAGGGTTGCTTAAAGGTGAGTAGCCAGACACACAGGACCATCCCCCGAGGATTCCTATAGTCTTGTTTCCCAACAGTGGAAATAGGGCGCAGTGTCACGGCTTCTCCTACCCTGAGAGCCCTCGTATGCCCCTTCGGTGGGGCCAATTCGTTGTAACAAATACTGGAGGAATCCCATATGGCAAAGAGAAATCACCCACGACGTGGATCGATGGCGTTTAGCCCGCGTAAGCGGTCTGCACGTACGTTTGGACATGTAAAATCGTGGCCTACAACCGATGCGAGCGAAGTAAGAGTGCAAGGATTTGCTGGCTGGAAAGCTGGTATGACACACATTCTTTCTCGTGATTTAAACCCAACAAGTCCATCTGCAGGCCAAGAAGTCCGTGTTCCAGTAACCGTAGTCGAATGTCCATTGATGAGAATTCTTGGTGTTCGCGGATACGAAATGACTCCATACGGGAAGAGAGCAGTTGGAGAGGCTTGGTCGGATGCCAGCCAAATCTCAGAAGCTTTCCCTGAATTATTCAAGCGCTTACCAAAGCGCAAAGAGCACGATGCAGACAAGCACTTTGAGAATCTAGAGAATGCAGATCTATGTGAAGTGCGCCTAATCGTTGCAACACAGCCTGCTACAGTTTCAGGAATCCCAACAAAGGTTCCAGATGTAATGGAGATGGGTCTTGATGGTGGCAATTTCTCAGAACAACTTCAATTCGCTAAGGAGAAGTTAGGTGAAGAATATTCTTTCACCGATGCATTCCAAGAAGGTGGATTAACCGACATCGTCGCTGTAACCAAGGGTTATGGATGGCAAGGTGTTATCAAGAGATTCGGTGGAAAACTTCTATCTCACAAGAACTCAAAGAAGCGCCGTCAACATGGAAACATGGGTGCTTTCGGTGATGGATATGTCCGTAAGTCTATTCGTCAAGGTGGACAAACTGGATATCATCAAAGAACTGAGTACAACAAGCGTATTCTACGTGTAGCAAATCCAGAGGAGCATTCAATCACTCCTGCTGGTGGATTCCTTCACTATGGTGAAGTAAAGTCCGATTATATTCTAGTTCATGGTAGCGTCCCTGGTCCTGCAAAGCGCTTGATTAGGTTCCGTGACGCAACTCGTGGTAGCGATAAGGCGCTACATGATTACGAGATTACCTATGTAAGTACAGCATCTAAGCAGGGGGTCTGAGCATGAAGGTCACAGTTATGGATATTACAAACAATGTCAGTCAAGATGAACTCGATGCAGGACGCCTTCAAGAAAACTTCTCTGTTGAAGTTTCAAAAGGAAAGAAAGTTACTCTACCTGAGGCATTCTCAGCACCACTTCGTATGGACATGATAAAGTTGGCAATAGCAAGCGCTCGTGCTAACCGAAGACAAGCATACGGTCAAAGAGCACACGGTGGAAAGCGTGCACCTATGTCTGGTATGAAGCACTCCGTAGAATGGTGGGGCAAGGGACGAGGTGTTTCTCGTATTATGCGCCGTACTGGTCAAAGCCGAGGAGCTCAAAGCCCACACACATTAGGTGGTCGCCGTGCTCACGGTCCTAAGGTTGAGAAAATCTGGGCTCGTAAGATGAACTCCAAGGAACGCAGAATCGCAAGAGATTCTGCACTTTCTGCAACAACTGATCTTGAAGCAGTAGCAAATCGCGGACACCGCTTCTCAGAGGACATTACCGCACTTCCACTCATTCTAGGAAATTATGTAGAAGTACGTGATGGAAAGAGCGAAGAGTTTGATATTGAACAATTCAATCATGGTAGTGCTACAAGAAAGGTAGTATCTATCTTTAATGAAATTGGACTTGGTGAAGATCTTCGTCGTGCTAGTGAAGGAAGAAACATTCGCGCTGGTAAAGGAAAAATGAGAGGACGTGTACACAAGACACCAAAGTCCATTCTATTGGTTGTTAAGGAGAAATCCGGACTTGCACATGCTGTAAGAAACCTACCTGGAGTAGATGTAGTCGCTGCTTGTAACCTTTCAGCTGAAGATTTGGCTCCTGGAGGCGACATTGGTCGTCTTACCGTCTTTACTAAGGCGGCTATGGAGGCTCTTAACTGAGGTGATTATTATGGACGCATACGATATTATCATTCAACCATGGCTAACAGAGAAGTCAATGGAGGCTCGTTCAAGTCAAAGCCGCCTTGAGTTCATTGTCCTTCGTAGCGCAACTAAGAAACAAATCGCAAGAGCGGTTGAAACACTTTTCGAAGTTGAAGTTGCAAAAGTTAACGTTCGTAACACAAAGCATGGAAAGCACGCATCAGTGCGCCTTGCTGAAGGTTACGATGCTGAGGACGCGGCTATGCGTCTAGGAGCATTCTGAGGTGATTTATCATGGGTAAGAGAATTCGAGCACAACGCAAAGGGTCTTCACCACGTTACCGCGTGGCGAGTCACCGTTTCCCAGGTGCTAACCGCATGCCACGCGTAACCGATGTCGTCGGTGAAGTAACAGAACTAATACACTCTCCAGTACATTCAGCCCCTCTTGCAAGAGTTAAGTTGCCTGGTGGAGAATCTACATTAGTAGCAGCAACAGAAGGAATTGCAATCGGAAGCAGTGTCGCAATTGGTGACAATGTTTCTCTAAAGCCTGGTAACATTACCAGACTTGCAAACATTCCAGAAGGTACTGCAATCAATAATCTAGAACTTCGTCCAGGTGATGGAGGAAAGGTTGCTCGCTCAGCAGGAAACTCCTGTATTGTAGAGGCTAGAATCGGAGAAAGAGTCCGAGTACGCCTTCCATCTGGAGCAATAAAAGAACTTCCAGAAAATTGTCGTGCTACTATCGGAGTATTATCTGGTCACGGTCGTGATGAGATGCCACTTCGTACTGCAGGAGCAGCATACTACAAGGCGAAAGCACGTGGTAAGTTGTTCCCTCACGTAAGTGGTGTAGCAATGAATCCAGTGGATCACCCGCACGGTGGTGGAAATCACCAAGCTGTTCACGGTCCAAGCTCAGTCGCTCGTGGCACCCCTCCAGGTGCTAAGGTCGGACTTATTGCACCAAGCCGCTCAGGTAGAGGCCGCGGCAAGAAAATTTGAGGTGAATTATTATGGCAAGAAAGAAGAAGAAGTCGTTTATGACCCCGAAGGCAAGCCGTCGAAAGGCACGCAAGCGCCTTTCAACCACATCAGGTCGTGTAAAGAAGGAATTCACCTACCGCGGATATACTATCGCGGAGTTGTCAGAAATGCCACTATGGCCTACTGAAGAAAACCCGGATTCACCATCTATAATCACTCTATTACCATCTCGTGCACGCCGTTCTATTGCACGTGGTCTTTCTATTGAAAATGAACACTTTTTGGAACGTGTTCGCCGTTCAACTGGAAGAACTATTCGTACACATCGCCGTGATATGCCAATTCTACCAGAGTTCGTTGGTAAGAGAATTGCAGTTTACAATGGTCAAAAGTTCGTTGAACTAGATATTTCCCCTGAAATGATTGGGCATTATCTCGGTGAATTCGGACAGACTCGTCATAGTGTCGCTCACAGCGGCCCGGGTGTTGGTGCAACTCGTTCGTCCAAGCACGTAGCATTGAAGTGAGGTGTTTATTATGGCTAAAGCAAAAGAATTAGACAGACGCAGCAAGAGAAGCGCTCTTCCTCAAAAGGGATACACACAACTTCTACAAGGCAGCCATTTGGCAACAGCCCGTTCGGTAGACGTAGATATGCACGTTAAGCATTGTTTCGAAATTTGCCGTCATATCAAGCATATGAAGGCTGGAGCGGCAATTAACTTCCTAAACCAAGTACTGAAAATTGATTCAGACCGCCCAGACATTCGTCGTAAGGCAGCTGCAGTCCCATTCCGTTTGGGAAGCGGCAACAAGAAGAAAAGGCGAACTGGACCGAGCATGGTTGGACACCGCAAAGGCGGTATTGGACCTGGTCGTTACCCTGTTAAGGCAAGCCGCGCTATCATCAAGTTGATTGAAAGCGCAATGGAAAATGCTCGCCATCAATACGAAGATGTCGATGCAGAGGAAATGGAAATTACCCACATCGCAGCACACAGAGGCCAAATCAAGAAGGGCTGGATTCCTCGTGCTCGTGGACGCGCAACACCAAGCAACCACTACCGTGTGAATTTGGAGATCTTCCTTGAAGACTTCAACGCAACTGACGATGAGTTAGAGGATGATTTCTGAGGTGAATATTATGGGTAAGCAAAGTACAATCCGAGCAATAGTTGACCGCAATGTCGAACGCCATTTGGTCAAGGAATTCTTGATGAATAACACAAAGGGTGCTGGTTTTGGCAGTCTTCAGTTTGAAAGAGGAATAAACAGAGATAACAGCCAACCACAAGATGTCATCACAGTGAATGCTGACAGACCAGGAATGGTTATCGGTTCAAAAGGAAAAATCATCAAAGAACTTCAACGCCGTTTGAATGAAGAGTTCAGCCTTCTACAACCTAAGTTAATGGTTGAAGAACTTGAAAATCCAACACTCAATGCACAAGTACAGGCTGAGAAGATTGCAAGCGCTATGGAGCGTGGCTGGTATTACCGCCGTGCTGGTGCAAGTTCTGCAACCAACATCATGGATGCAGGAGCACGTGGTGTTTTGATTACAATCGCTGGAAAGTTAACAGGTTCAAGAAACCGTACTCAGAAATTCTTATTGGGTCACGTAAAGTTTTGTGGTGAAACCGCATTACAACACATGGACAAGGGATACGCTGTTGCAATAAAGAAACTTGGAACAATCGGTGTCACAGTTGAAATCATGCGCGCAGGAACTCGCCTACCTCACGAGATTACTATCTTCTCTGAAGAGGAATTGAGAATCCGAGCAACACAAGAAGAAAATTCAAAGGAGGCGAGTCAATGACCTTTGTTTCCAACCGAGAAATAAAAGCGATGAGCCAAGATGCTCGCGAATCTCGTTTAGTCGAACTTCGTGAAGAAATGCTTCAACTTCGTGCAGAAAAGGCACTTGGTGGCACACCAGCAAGTGTTGGGGAATACAAGGCAACTAGCCGAAGTATCGCCCGCCTTCGAACATATTTGAAAGATTGAAAAAGAGGAGTTGATTAATATGGCAGCAATTTGTAACGTTTGTGGACTTCCTGAAGAATTATGTATTTGTCAAGAGATCGCCAAAGAGCAGCAGTGTGCAATTTTGTCAACCGACCATCGCCGATATGGAAAAATCGTCACCAAGGTGGAAGGAATTGAAGATGCAGCTATTGATATTAACAAACTCGCTAAACTTCTCAAGAACAAGTGCGCTGCTGGTGGAACTGTAAAAGGACGAGTAATCGAACTTCAAGGTGACCACAAGAAAAAGGCAGCAGGCGTTCTAAAGGATAACGGATTTAATGTGGAGGTGCGCTGATATGAATATCTACAACTCTACTTGGATTGGTGAGCAACTGACAGTCGTTTCATCACCGGACTCTTCCCTATTGGGTCGTAGCGGTGTTGTTGTTGACGAGAGCAGAGAAACTATTACAATAATCGAGGGAAGCAATGAAATCAACCTCGGAAAGCAAAGTATTGATTTCAAAATCGGCGACAGTGATGTCGTCATAAATGGGGCACGTGTTGGACAACGCCCGGAAGACCGAATCAACAAAAAATACAGGGTGGCATGAAATTATGCGAGACATCGGAGTAGACGTAAAGATACCTTCAGGGGAATGGGATGGAGACGCTAATTGTCCGTTTTACGGCAGTTTGCGTTTGCGCGGACAGTTGTTAGAAGGTACAATTTCTAGCGTTGGAATGAACGGAACTATCACAATTGAACGACATAATGTTCGATATATGCAGAAGTACGAGAGATTCGAAAAGCGCACAAGTGCACTTTCCGCACATCTTCCTACCTGTGTTGGTGAAGTTAACATTGGCGACACAGTCAAGGTTATGGAATGCAGACCACTTTCAAAGACAGTCTCGTTCTGTGTTATAGAAGTAAGTGGAGGTGAGGCTTAATGAAGGGAATCGCAGGAAGGCAAACACGTGGTTTACCAACCGCTGCACGACTTCACGTCGCGGATAACACCGGTGCAAAGGTTGTTCAAATCATCAACATTCTAAAGCTAGGTGGAACAATGCGCCGTTACCCTGCTGGTGGCGTAGGAGACCTGGCTAAGGTTTCAGTCAAGAAGGGTACACCTGAGACTCGCCGTCAAATGTTCAATGCAGTTATCATTCGCCAACGCAGACCTTTCCGTCGCGTTGATGGTACTTGGGTACAATTCGAGGATAATGCTTGTGTCATTACAAATGAAAAAGGCGATATTCAGGGTTCCGATATCAAAGGGCCAGTATCAAGAGAGGCAGCAGAACGCTGGCCTCGTATCGCAGCAAATGCGAAACAAATTATTTGAGGTGAATTGAATGGTAAAAAGTATGAAACCAAACAAGCAACGCAAGGCGCACTATAATGCCCCTCTTCACGAGAAGCGTAAGCGTATTGCAGCAAGACTACTTCTCGACAAGCCTGATGCACGCTTTGCTGGAGTACGCTCCGTCACAGTTCGTGTAGGTGACACAGTTCGTGTTATTCGTGGTGATTTCTCCAATGGCGGAAAGCGCCATGGTGGCAAGCGCAACGCAGATCCTCTAACAGGCGCAGTTCTAAGAATCGAATCAGAATCTGGACGCATTTTCATTGAAGGTGCAAAAGGAAGCAAATCTGACAACAAGGAAGAAGCAGTACCGGTACACTCTTCCAATGTCGTAGTCGTCAAACTTGACGAGACTGACAAGTTGCGTGTGCAACAATTAACCGGTAACAGGAGTTGAATAATATGGGAAGCAGCAATCACTTAAAACGTCTAGCAATGCCACGCAGTTGGCCTCTTCCACGTAAGACTACAGTCTGGGTAACACGTGCAGCACCTGGTGCTCACGCACTAGATACTTGTATGCCAATCAATGTTATCATTCGTGATATTCTTGGATTTGCACGTTCAACTCGTGAAGTTCGTCACATTCTACACAATGGATTGGCACTAGTCGATGGCCGTGTCTGTAAAGACACACGTCGTGGTGTTGGTCTAATGGATGTTCTAACAATCGGTGAAAACAATTACCGATGTATTCTTGATTCTAGAGGAAGACTACAATATCATCCTATTTCTGCTAAGGAAGCATCTTGGAAGGTTTGCCGAATTGATGGAAAGACTACCATTAAGGGTGGTAAGACACAAGTTAACCTACACGATGGACGAAATATTCTATGCGATGATGCAGCAGAATACAATACTGGAGACTCAGTCAAGATTTCTCTGCCATCTCAGGATGTTATTGAGCACATTCGTTTCGCTTCAGGAACACGTTGTTTCTTGACCGGTGGTTCTCACGTTGGAGAATATGCTGAAATCAAGGACCATATCATCAAGCGTTCAAGTATGCCAAATGAAGTCCAATTTGAGACATTTGGTACCACTATGGAAAATGTCTTCGCAGTAGGAAAAGTTCCTCTTCCAAGTTCAGGGGTGAGTGAATGAGTGAGACAGCAAACCCAATGTCACAACCACGAATTGCCAAGGTATCGGTAAACATTGGTGTTGGTGAAGGTGGAGACCGCCTTGTCAATGCAGAGAGTGTGTTGAAACTGGTTACTGGTGTAACTCCTCAACGTACTCTAGGACGCATCCAAAACCGTGATTTAAAAGTCCGCCTAGGTGCTCCAATTGGTTGCAAAGCAACAATGAGAAACTCTGAATCGATTAAGAAGTTCTTGACCGATGCTTTCTGGGTTCGTGAAGGAGTTATTCCAACATGGAACTTTGACCGCTCAGGTAATCTTTCTTTTGGAATTAGCGATTACACCGATTTCCCAGACCAGAAGTATGACCCAGAGATTGGAATATACGGAATGGATATCACAGTAGTTCTAGAACGCCCAGGGCACCGTGTTTCACGCAGAAGAAGAGCCAAGGCAAAGGTCGGAATGAATCATCATGTTACTGCTGACGAAGCAAGACAATGGTTCAAGGATAACTACAATCTACAAATTTTGGAGGACTGAAAATGGCAAGAGAACATGGAGAAAGAATTGGCCGCACAATCGGCTGCCGACGCTGTGGACGCAAGAGAGGAATGATTCGTCGTCATGGGCTTCGCCTATGCCGTCAATGTTTCCGAGATATTGCACCATCAATCGGGTTTAAGAAAATGAGTTGAGGAGGGAAAAAATATGCAAATAGATCCACTAAATGACGCTCTAATTAAGATGTACAATGCAGAACAGGCTGGAAAGTTCAATGTTGAACTTGCACCTGCAAGCAAATTGCTTGGCAATGTACTAGAAATCATGCAAAAGTCTGGCTATGTAGGCGCTATTGACCGAACAGAAAACGGTCGTGGCGGAACATACTTGGTTGAACTGCGCGGTGCTATCAATCGCTGTGGTACGGTAAAACCTCGTCACAGTGTTCGTCGCCAAGAATACGACCAGTGGGAAGTTCGATACCTTCCTGCTCAAGATTTTGGCCTTTTGATACTAACAACAAACTCCGGCGTAATGCATCACTATGATGCAAAAGATGCCCGTATCGGTGGTAAGCTTCTCGCTTACGTATATTGAGGTGAATAATATGGTAAAACTCGACAGAATCGTAAAATCAGTAACCATCCCTGAAGATGTGAATGCATCGCTTAGTGAAGATGGCGTCGTAACAATAACAGGCCCGAAAGGGAAACTCTCCCGACAATTTCAAAGCCCAGTAGTAGAACTATTTCAAGATGGTTCTGGACTAATAGTTCGCGTAGATATGCCACGCCGCAAGCAAGCAGCATTGGCAGGAACTTGGGAAGCACACTTGAACAATATGGTAAAGGGAGTAACTCAAGGTTTCACATATAACCTGAAAGCCTTCTATTCTCACTTCCCTATGACACTTGCACAAAAAGGAGACCAATTCATTGTAAACAATTATTTCGGAGAGCGTGTTCCACGCACTGCAGTAATTCTTGATGGAGTTACTGTCAAGATCAGCAAAAAGGTCGAAGTAACCGTAACTGGAATTGACAAGGAAAATGTAGGTCAAACAGCAGCAAATATTGAACGCTGTACTACGATAAAGAACCGTGACCGACGTGTTTTCCAAGATGGTATATATTTACTAACCAAGGAGTGATTTGAATGGCAGAAGATTTTGATAAAATGACCGTCGCTGAACTTAAGGTTCTTCTAAAGGAAGCAGGACTACCTGTTTCTGGAAAGAAGGCTGAACTTATCGCTCGCTTGAGCGATGCAGGTGAAGCACCTGCTGAAGAAGAAGTAATCACCGAGGAAGAAGCAGCCACTGAGGAAGAAGCAGTTGTTGATGAAGATGAGAACTGGGACGATGAAGAAGACTGGGACGATGAAGTTTCAGAAGTACATGTCGCAAAGCAGAAGCCAGTACTAGATGATGCAACAAAGGCAGCACTCGCACTACGAGCAGAGCAAAAGAAGGCAACCCCTTCATTCCGCCGTACTGAGTGGTTTCGTTACAAGCGTCTATCTCGTTCTGGTTGGAGAGCACCTCACGGAATGGATAACAAACAGCGTAAGAACCTCAAATACCGTTCTTCACTAGTTAGAGTAGGTCACGGAAAGGTTTCCGCTGCTCATGGACTACATCCATCTGGATTTAGAGAGATAATGGTTCAAAACAGTGGAGATTTGGAAGCGATTGACCCTGAGACAGAAGCAGCACGTGTTGGTGGAACTGTTGGTGGAAGAAAGCGTGAACATATTTACAGCCGAGCCGATGAATTAGGTATCCGTGTTCTAAACCGAAGGAGGGATGTTTAATGCAAATCACTAATCAAAAGCGTTTAGCTGCAAGAATTCTAAAGTGCGGTGTAAACCGAGTTTGGATTCATCCATCATATGTTGACCAGATTGCAAACTCAGTACAAACTGATGACATTCGAGAATTCATAGAAGAAGGCTGGATTAAGGCAAAACCGATCAAGGGAACTTCCCGTGTTCGTGCTCGCCTACGTCTCGCACAAAAGCGCAAGGGTCGCCGTAAGGGACATGGTACTCGTGCCGGAACTGCTAACGCCCGTAATCCAAGAAAGAATCGCTGGATGAGAACTATCCGTTCACAACGCCGTGTTCTCAAAGCACTTCGAGAAGATGGAACAATTGAACCATCACAATACCGTCGTTATTATCTCAAGGCAAAGGGCGGTTCATACCGTTCAATTGCACACATGCGCTCACAGATGACCGTTGAGGGTGTAACTTTCACTGGAGGTGAACAATGATGCGAGGAACAAGACGACGCTCAGTACTAAGACGCCGTAGATTAGGTTTGACCGATTACCGTCGCCGATTGAAGTTACTTCGTGGACAAAAGCCACGTGCAGTAGTTCGTGTCTCTAACACCCGAACAACTTGCCAATTAGTATCTTGGGCAAAAGACGGAGATATAGTCTCAGTCACTGTTACAGGCTCTGATTTGCTAAAGAAATACGGATGGCCTGAGAATTTCTCTCAAAAGTCTGTTTCCGCTTCATACCTTGTTGGTTTTGCAATGGGTAAGGCGGCCATAGCATCTGGAGAAAGTCAAGCAGTATTGGACATTGGTCTTGCTGCAAGCACTCCAGGTGGAAGAGTTTTCTCTGCCCTAAAGGGTATGGTTGATGCTGGATTAGAAATTCCTCATGGCGATAATGTATTGCCAGGTGATGAAAGGCTGGCAGGTTCTCACATTAGTGATGATGTTGCAACAGCAGTAGAATCAACAAAAAACGCAATAGAGGAGGCTTACTGATATGACCGAAGAAGAAGTAAAAATCATGGCACCTGGTTTAATCCAGGCGTTTGCACCTGAAGAAGTAGAAGAGCAACCGGACCGCCGACGTAGAAGAAAGCAGAACGACCCTATCGCTAATTTGCGCAAGTGGGAACCTCGTACTCGTCTTGGCCAAAAGGTCATGGCTGGTGAGATAATTACTTACGAACAAGCTTTGAGTTCTGGATTTCCGATTAGGGAAGTTGAAATCGTTGATGCACTAATTCCAAATCTTGAGGATGAAGTAATTCAGGTTAACATGATTCAAAGAATGACTGACAGCGGACGTCGTGTCCGATTCAATGTAATGGCTTGCGTAGGCAACCGTGACGGATATGTTGGTCTAGGAATGGCAAAGGCAAAGGAAGTTGGACAAGCGATTGAAAAGGCTATTGTCGCTGCAAAACTAAATGTTATTTCCGTACAACGTGGAAATGGTTCTTGGGAATCTTCTATGGGTCCTGGAACATCTATTCCATTCAAGATTAAGGGACGCTCAGCATCCACCCGTGTTACTCTAATGCCTGCACCATCTGGTAAGGGATTGGTTATTGGTGAAACTGGAAAGCGTGTTCTTGAACTTGGAGGAATTACCGACGTTCTCTCAAGAACAAAGGGACAAACCCGTACTACAATCAACTATGCAGCAGCAACATTTAACGCATTGAAGAATCTAAACATTACACGTGTTTCTAAAGAACAAACAGAACGTTTGTTTATTCACAAAGGGAGGATGATTGAATGAGTTATATCGTAGTACGTGCACGAAGCAATGTAGGTGTTGAAAGATCTATTCGAGAGACGATGGGACATCTAAACCTAACCAAGGTTAATCACGCAATTATCATTCCAGATAATGAACAATACCGTGGTATGCTACAGAAGGCTAAGGATTACCTCACTTGGGGAGAAGCAACTGAGGAACTTGTTGAGAAAATGCTTTCTGAGCGTGGCCGCATGGTCGGTGACAAGCCTTTGACAGATGCAATCGTTGCAGAACATACAGATTTCAAGAATATCAAGGCTTTTGCTAAGGCAATTTGCGCTGACAAAGCTACTGTCAAGGCAGTACCTGACTTGAAGCGTGTTTTCAGATTACATCCACCTGTTGGAACAAAGGGATGGGGCGGAATCAAGCGCTCATTCGTTGTTGGCGGTGGACTTGGCCCTCGTGGGGACAAAATTACGACTCTTGTAGAGCGTATGATTTGAGGTGATTTTGAATGGGAACTAAAGCAAATAAGCATCGTGGACGCAATCGCTACCACGGTCGTGGAAAGAAAGCAGGTCGAGGAGCAGGAAAGCGTGGTGGACGTGGTAATGCGGGTATGAATAAGCACCGTGTAATGTACCGTAACAAGTACATGCCTGATCACTGGGGTATGCACGGTTTTAACCGACATCCTACACTTAGAAATTTCAATATTACAGTAAATGTAAGTCAACTTGCAGATATGGCAGATGGTGCAGATACATTGGATTTGACAGCACTGGGAATTGACAAGATTCTCGGTAGTGGAAGAATTGATGTCGCACTAAAGGTAGTCGTCGAAGAAGCAAGCGCAAAAGCAGTCGAGAAGATTGAGGCTGCTGGCGGCTCTCTAGAAATGGATACTGGCGACGATGAATGGGTTGAGGAGTGAACCTTTCCAACAGTTTGAACCTCAATACTGATAACTAAAAATAAAAACCAACAATAAGGGGCGATTTTATGAAACACAAGTCAATACCATGGGCAACCGGATTAACCGGTGCATTATACTATGCATTGATGATCTATTGGCAATCAGATGCTCTAGCTGCAGAAAGCGGCCCAGCATTTGAAGCAGCAGTAGTCGGTTTGATATTCTCTGCACTTTACATAACGTTCCTTGTCATCTGTTTCAAAACAGATGTTCCAAGCAATTTAAAGGAGAAATTCATCGGACGGTATGGTAAATTATTCGGATGGTTAGCCTTTGTTGGCTTCGCCGTTTACTATGTTCGCCCAGCTGCATGGGGCGGATATGATGAAGCAGTAGGATTCTTCCTAGTAGGTGTTATTCTTCTTGGATTCGGTGCTGCTGCTATTCTTACATGTTTCATGTGGAGTGGCGAAGAGAGCAGTCGTTTGTACGCTCTACGAAGATTCGTGGATGTATATCCAACTATTACCAAACCTGACAGACACGTTAGATTTAACGAAAAAATGTGGACAACAACTTTCGTTTTGATTATATATTTCGCAATGACCAATGTAATGCTATTCGGCTTATCCGGTCAAGCACTTGATTTGTTCAGTGGTTTCCGTTCCATTATGGCTGGTGCTTCTGGTACCATTATGCACTTAGGTATTGGTCCAATTGTTACTGGTTCCATTATTATGCAATTATTCGCTGGTGCTAAAATC
>DUCL01000171.1 GCA_012959845.1 Candidatus Poseidoniales archaeon | reverse complement strand
CGATTGATTCAGCATCCCATTGACAATTACGTAGCGCATCTGTCAATCCTATCAATGCAGATTTCTCTTCATCATTTAACAGTGCTAATGCCTGTACATTAGGTGATGATAAAATGTTAATTCTCATCTCCTCAGGAAAGTGTTCACTGCTTATCCAATATCTCATCCGTTCAAGGCGGTCTTGTAATTGCTTAGTGGGCTCTTTTATCGCCCCAGTTTCGATTAGGCTTTGCCAAACAGCATCATCATCAGATTTTGTTTGGGCTAATAGTGCTAAATGCCTAAATGATACTGAAGTTGCTTTGGCTATTTCACCTGGCTCAACCATAGATAAGCGAAGTGCAACCTTTGCATCTTCAACTTGGACAAGTTTTCTTCGACTGATATTTTCATCATTCATTTCATCATCAAAATCTCTAGTGCAAAGTCTTTCAAATTCATCTGCAAGAATTACTAATCCCATACCAGTATCGAAATCTATTGCCTTATTTGGTTTTGAGTTAGCAATCAATAGTCTTAGGATTTGAGGGGGAACTAGGCGTAATGCTTCAATTGGGCCAATGGTATTTCCAGAAGATGAAGACATTGCACCCTTTCCACGCAAACTAATCCATTCATAGGTTAGTGGTTGAGGTGGTTGATAGCCAAGTAATGTGGAAATTTCCCTTCCGGTAGCGTATGATCCACCTGCAGCGCCATGGTCCTTTCCAAATGCTTCACAAGTAACTCCAATCCAACTCCATTTTGCAGGCCAATCAATTCTCCAAGGTAACTTTCCTTGTCCCTTTGTGATATCAGAAGAACCTTCAACACCATGAGAATCAATCCAATGAACTAATGGATATTCGTATCCAGTGACCCTTACTCCATCTAGAGAACCTTTGGAATCAAGAGGACTCCAAGGAAACCAATCACTTGCTAATTCTCTGCTTGAGACCCTTTCAATAATTTCTCTAATTTCATCTGCGGAATCACAAGCAACCTTGGTGAGTTGTGCGAATTTTCCTTCTCGGTAAGAGCGGAGGTTATCAACAATTCTTGGTCTTACTCCAATCTCTGCCAATGCGTCCATAAAAGGAGTTAGGAAATGGTCAGCATAAGTCCACCCATCGTCATTAAATCGCTGCCAATCTGGATTATTATCTCCTTCTCTTGGCGCTGGTATCGCGCCAATTTGATGGCCGATAAATTGTTCAAATTCTGGCCCCAAGAAGCTGTAGACTTTACGCAACGGGTCTGCTGAATCTACAATGAAAATGAAATCGACATCAAGGCCAGCATCCTTTGCTGCTCTAGCCAACATATCTCCTGTTAGGATTTCTCGTAGGTGACCGATGTGAAATTCACCACTCGGAGTAATACCTGTTGAGATAATGTGAGTATTACCTCTATGCGACAACGATTTGGCCGCTACATCTGCCCAGTGCACTATGATTCACCTCAAACAGCAACGGCTCTTATGATTCCACGTAGCGGGACTCCGTCAATTTCGTTGCGTGTGGTTTTGTTTACCAATACTACAACAAGCCCGACATCTCCACCACAATCACGAATTGCTTTTATTGTATGAGACATTGTGACCCCTGATGAAAGTACATCGTCAATGATTGCGACCTTTTTCCCAGCAACTTGTCCATATTTGTTTGAAAGCGCTCCACTTCCATTCCCACTATCAGTTGTTCTATAGACTGTCATTTCAGAATCTATCATCCGTGAAACTTCATGAGCAAATGCTATTCCATTGATTGAGATTCCTACGACGGTATCAGTTTCACCCACTCCCATCTCTTCATCTACAACATCACCCATAATCGCTCCAATCGCCGCAATGCGACCTGGTTTGACCCCGATAGTCCTCCAACCGATTCGTACATCATTTGGACGATTTTCTTTCTCTCCAGCCAGAAGCCAAGCAATAGTATCTTGTGATAATGATAATTCATCTGCAATCTGTTGTGAGTTTAATCCTTCAACTCGTAAATTAGTCGCGAGGGTTCGCAATTCTTCAATACTCAATACCATCAAAGCAAAGGGGGTCGTTCCCCCCAAATCAAACCTTTGCCTGTAAATCCTCCATATAGCAACCTATTGGCCTGCAAAGGCTTCAAGAAAGGTCGCCACAGGGAAGGGGCATGGGCGACTTCGAATATGAGGCACTTCTCGACCGAGCCAGAGATAATATTCCTGAGGAAATTTCTTCTGGTTCTCGATGGAAATTACCAGTTCCACAAATAATGATCGAAGGTTCAAATACCATTTTAAGAAATTTCAATGAGTTAATCTCAATGATGGATAGAGATGAAAATCACGTTTACCAATTCATTCTAAACGAGTTGGGAACTTCCGGCTCAAGAGATGGCCCACGTGCTAGATTCAAGGGGAGAATTCCACCTAAGAGAATCAAGAGAACTATCTTAAATTACGTTAATACATACATCAAGTGTAGTCAATGTTCAGCACCAGATACTCACTTTATCAAAGAGGATAGAACCACTCTTCTAAAGTGTCAAGCATGTGGTGCAACTAGACCTGTCAAACTTTGATTAGTCTAATTTTAGCAATTGCTTTTCAGCAATCTTTCCTGTTTTTAGGTGTTCAAGAATTGGTATTAGGTCGTTTTCATCATTGATGGTATACCATACTCCTTCTGGATATACAACACAAGTAGTTCCAT
>DUCL01000170.1:447-16250 GCA_012959845.1 Candidatus Poseidoniales archaeon | reverse complement strand
ATTGTGTTCATTGCATTGATTCTAGTGGCTGCTGTGGCAGCGGCTGTAATTATACAGACGGCTGAAAAGTTGCAGCAAAATGCCCAGGCGACAGGCGATGACACACAAGAACAGATGTCCACGAAAGTGATACTTCTATCTACAGTTATCTCTGACATGACCGGTGGTGCTGAGATATTATTCTCAACCTTCGAGTTAGCGCCAGGTTCAGAACCTATCCAAGGTGACGATGTAGCATATACTGTGATTTGTGACAATGCAGGTGTAGCAACATTCGCCGACGGTGAATTTGATGAAGCAACTCTCCACACAGGGGATGGCTCAACACTTGCAGCTCCAGTCATAACCTTGAATCCAGGGATTACATATGTAGTTGAACTTGATATTGGAGGTTGCGGACCAGCAGCAAACCTAGACCATATTCTCATCATCGCAGTTGATGGTGGCGGAAACACATACGAAGAGTTACAATACGGCAGTTCACCTGCTGTAGGGGACGTAGTAGTTTGAGGTGATTATCATGAAGAACAATAATGAAAACAACGACAACTTAGCAGCAATTGGTATCGGCGCAATGATCGTCTTTATCGCACTTATATTAGTAGCAGCAGTAGCAGCAGCAGTGATTATTCAAACTGCAGAAAAGCTTCAGCAAAACGCACAATCCACTGGTGATGACACAACAGACGAAATGTCTGGTAAGGTCACAGTCCTCAATGTATTCGTCAACGATGCTGATAATTTCGAAGTCTACTTCCGTTTAGCAGCAGGTTCTGATGATACTGCTGACTCAGATATACTTTGGCAACTTACTTGTGATGACGGTGCAGGCGGCATGGATTATATCGCTGGCGATTTCGGTGGTTCTGCCATAGACCCACTTGATGGAACAGCAGCGGTGGCAACTGCAGCAGCAGGTGTTGCTTACCGAACTACTCTTCTCGCCAGTGCCGGTGGAGATGACTGTGGTCCTGACGCACTATTCACTAACAATGTCAAGGCAACTCTGTACCTACACGTTGTAGGTGGCGGAACTACCTACGACATTCTCAAAGTTAGCGATTCATCTGTTGGCTCCGTGGTAGTCTGATTTTATCTGAGTCCACAAAATGTGCTTCGGCACTAAGGACTCAGGGAGGAATTACACATGGCATGGCCATTTAGTGGCGGAGATGGAGATTCCCAGGATGCAGATACCGTATTGAGTGAAGAACGCTTGAAAATCATGGCAAATGTTGCCATTGAACAAGTCCCTCTCCCAGAAGAGGGTGAACTCAGTGCAGAAGATGCTTGGACAATATCCCCTGGACCAACCAAAGCCCGCCTAAACAGTATCGGAAGCGTACCGAGTGTGGCAGCAAGCCTCGCTCCAACTCAACCTGTGAATATGAATGCACAAGTTGACACCTCCAGTTTGGAACGACTGATCAGTTCACGTCTCGACATGGTCGAAGATGTGCTTAGATTGGTTGAACACAAATTAGATGATGTGGCAACTAATCCAGAAGGAACTCAATCTGAAGAAACATCAGACGATGATTCCATGGATAGTGATGGTTCAATCGCAGGAGATGTAATCGTAACCTCATCAGGAGAGGTCATCACAACAGGTGTTGACCGAATGATGGGCGATGATGAAGCTCCATTAATTGAGTTGTATGAAGCGCAGGCTCTCGCAGCAAATCCATTCCTCGTCGCACCATCTGATGGTCTCGGCGGGAGTACAAACCTAATCGGTGCCCCAACAGTATCTGCTCTGCTTCTAGACAATATGTCTGGAATGGCAGCGGTCAGTTTTACTCAGAAGGCAATAGATTCAGGAATGTTATCTGTGGAAGAAGGAGAAAGTGTACTGGCAATTGTACAATTGGCAGCACCTGGAGAGTCTGAAGCAGCACTCGAAGACCACCTTGCTAACAAAGAACTTCTAACACTATCTGCTCTTGTCAAATCTTGGCGTAACGCAGATGGATTACGAGGTGAAATGTGAAATGGGCGCTTCGGTCGGTATCGGAGGTTTGATTATTGGCACGACCATGTTGGTCGTGTTCTCTATGGTAGTAGCATCAATTGACGCAAAAGTTGATACTTCACTACAAACAATCGATTCGGCCACTGAAGCATTACCCGTTTTCACCATTGACGATGCCACCCTTTGGGAAGGCGCAGTCGTCGATGTTCTGATCGGCAGTGGAGGAAGTGGATACATCAATGGAACTCTCGTCTCTTCAACAGGTAATGGTGGCTTTACTGGCACCTTTACTGTTAACGGAGCTGGTGCAATAACAGTTGTGGCAATCACCAGCCACGGCAATTACTCGTCCGCACCAACTATCGTTATTCAAGGACAGACTCCGACATCATCCGCAACCTTCGTAGTATCGATTGGAAATTTCATTCACTCAAATGTTACAAATACAGGTTCATACATATCTCCATTAAGAGAAATTTGGCTATTTTCTGATGGTGCAAATCCAACAAACCTTGGAACAGTATACTCTGGAACTAATAATCCACATTGGTATTCTGGTGAAACTCTTCACATCCAATGGGCGGAAAGTGGTACTCTACCAGTTTCTAGATTTACACTCTCTGCTAAAGGAGTCAGCATGGCATCAAGACTTGCATGAGGTGAATACATGGCTGACGGAGGTGCATCAACATTTATTTTGCTGATTACAGCATTGTTGGTTTCAGGTTCTGTTTCGGCAGTTTTAATCAACCAATGGGGGGATATGTCTAGCGCTCTTGAAGAAAATAGCAAGGGCAAGGAAGCCGATTCAAAAACTTCTGTTTCCTTTGCAGGCGATGCAATGGAAGTTGATTATGACGACTCAGTAACTCCTAATGTGATGACGTTTTATCTTCAGAATACAGGTCAATACGTCCTTGATGAAGATACACTTGTGGTAATGGTTGATGGTGTTTCAGTCAGTTCAAGTATTACTGCAACAATTTTACCAAGTGGCGCTAGTTGGACCGATATTAGATTATTAGAAGTTGAAGTCTCTTCATCTTCGTGGGCTTATCAAAACGACGATAGCGTGAGCATTTCGGCAGTAGTTTCCTCAGAGGTTACTTCTGGTTATCGAGGAACAGATACAATGAATATAGAGGTGAGATTAGATGTCTGATGATATAGAAGAAAATCCATTAATTGCGGCACATAAGCCGATTGAAGATGGATTCCCCTTCGAATTAGAGACAGATTCTCTTGCCAATTCAATGGGGTTAAGGTTACCAAACCGTTCCATCTATGTTGTTCAAGGAGATGTCGGTTCTGGTAAATCATTGATTGGCCAAAGGATGTCCTTTGGACTTGCAGAAAATGATGTCAAAGTGTTGGTAATCACAACAGAACTTACAACTCGTGGGTGGATAGAGCAGATGGAATCTATTGGATATGGTGTTACCGAATTCATTCGTACAGGGCAATTGATGGTTTTCAGCCGTTTTGGAGCAATTGCAGAAACTCTTCCAAATGTTGGTATTGAACATATTCTTAATAGTGAAGCAGTTACTAAAGCCGACCTCATAATAATTGATTCAGCCAGTTCCTTAATGCCAGATGATTTGGATGATAATGGTAGATTCAAGATGATGCAAACCCTTCGTAGAATAGTAAGCGAAGGGCGTTCTATTATGCTCTGTGTAGATGAAAATGAAATGGATTCTAAATTATTGCATTCACTTAGAACTTCAGCAGAAGTTGTTTTAGATATGAAGACGGCTATGATAGGTGGAGATATTAAGCGTAATATTGTAGTTACGAGATATCTTCGTGCAGCAGGACCAGTACAATCTTCAATCGGTTGGAGAGTTGAGCCCTCGATGGGATTCATCGTAGATATTACAGCGGTAAGCTGATGAGGGATTATTATGGACGACGAACAAAAATTTGCTAAAGGAGATTTGGCAAGCGTAATGGCTGCACATTCTCATGTTGCTGACTGGGTCCGAGATTTTGAAGCACAATATGGAACGCGACCGGTATATTACGGAGAATTGGATAGAGGTGCCAAAAAAGATCGCCCTTACAATTTAATCTACATTACCAAGGAACCAATTTTTGTTCACATTTACGAACCACCAGAAGATGAAGAAGGTGGCGGACAAGTGTTGTGGTTTGGTCTTGAACCACAATTGACAGATTCGGAAGAATACATTAGGAGGGAGTTGATTGAAACTCTATTACAAGAGGCACCAACTGCACCTTCATTTACTACCGATAATGAATTTGAAAATATACTTGGTCAAATGATTGAGAGATACACTGTCCTTGATACTGACTTAAGTGGAACTGTTCGACGTCAAGGAAAACTATGGGAATTAATCGGTATGGATGACCGTAGATTAACGGTCACCCAAAATCAACGTGAGAGGCTACATTATGTTGTCATTCGCGATTTGATTAGAAATGGACCACTTGAGCCCCTTCTTTCAGATGAGATGCTGGAAGATATCCACTCGGTTGGACTAAAGCATATTCACATGGATCACAAAGTATTCGGAATGGTTACTTCTAACATTAGATTCCGTGACCGAGATTTATTGTCCAGATTCTTGAGGGCAATGTCAGAGCGTATTGGTCGACCTGTATCCGATAACAAACCAATCATTGACGGGGCACTTCTGGATGGTTCTCGTATCAATATCATATTCTCAGACGATGTCTCTATGTTGGGGCCATCGTTCACAATTCGTAAATTCGCTGAAGAAACAATTTCAATTACCCAATTAATCCAATGGAAAACGATTTCAGCACAAGTTGCTGCCTACATTTGGATTTGTTTGGAATATGGAATGTCAGTTCTAGTGTCGGGTGAAACAGCATCTGGAAAGACAACAACACTCAATGCGATTCTTCCATTCATCGACCACAATGTCAAGATATACTCTGCTGAAGATACTCCAGAAGTCAAAGTTAGGCACAAATTGTGGCAGCGTCTTGTTACACGTTCTTCTAAGAATGAAGAGTCACGTGTTGAAATGTTTGATTTACTAAAGGCTGCACTAAGAAGCCGTCCACGATATATCATCATTGGTGAGATTCGTGGTGTAGAAGGTGCTACAGCATTCCAAGCGATGCAGACAGGTCACCCTGTAATTGCTACTTTCCACGCATCCAGTATCGTAAAGATGATTCAAAGATTTACAGGTGACCCAATCAATGTTCCAATAAGATTCTTCGATAACTTAAATTTCGCGATTTTCCAAGAAGTTGTAGAGGACCCACAAGGCGGTGGAATTGCTCGGCGCGTCACTGGTATTGACGAAGTAATCGGTTACAATAAGCATAGTGACGGTGTTCTAACACGTGGTATGTTTGAATGGGATCCTGTCAAAGATAAGCATTATTTCCGTGGAATGTTCCAATCGCATTTACTTGAGAACAAAATTGCCGCTGTGGCTGGATTTTCAAATAAGCGTGACATTTATGATGAAATGTTGAGGCGTGCAGCAGTTCTTGATAGGATGGTGGAAAGAGATTTAACACATTATGATGATGTATTTGACCTACTTGGAATATACTACAACTCCGGTTGGGACATGTTTAGTCGGTCTGTAGAGACGTGGGTTGGGGTCAACCACAAATGAGGTGGTTATGAGATGGAGCGTATGCCGCTGTGGCAAATTGCGTTGCGTCGCGTTGACATGCCGATTCCAAGATACCTATTGATATTTGTAGGCGGGTCCTTTTTAGTTGGGCTATTAGTCGCAAGCCTTGTTATTTTCTTAACAGGCGGATTTTCAGAAGGAGCATTATTCGCTGGTGTCTCTGGAGTTCTCTTTATGCTATTATTGCCACTAATGACGGCATTTTCAGCAATTGCATTCCCTATTTTAGAAGTACAGCGCTCAGCTACATTAATTGAAAGAGAAATGCACATGTTCATTACAAGAATGGGTATTCTATCTCTTGGAGAAGTAGGAGCCTCATCAATATTTGACATTCTAAAGCAGATGAGCGATTATGGTGAATTGGCTAGTGAAGTGAAACGAATTGAGACTTTGGTCGACAAGTGGCACACTTCTTTACCAGAGGCTGCTAGAATAGTCGGTCAACAGTCACCTTCGCCGCTTTGGGCGGATTTCCTTGATAGAATGGCATTCTCAATCGAAGCAGGTCAGCCAATTGATGCGTTTATGCGCTCTGAACAAGAAACAGTATCTGAACAGTATACCACATTATATGATACGAGACTAGAATCGGTTGATATCATGAAGGAGATTTATGTTTCATTGGTTTCTGCTGGTTTATTTGGTTTAGTAATCGCTGGAATTCATTTGGTCTTGTTTGAAGTTGGAGGAGATGCTGACACACCGATTGAGGTGGCATCAAGAATTAGGTTCTTGCTACTTGCATCATTACTTTTCATGTTCATACAAATCGGTGCCGTATTTGCCTTTAGAGCAACAATTCCGAAGGACAAAACCTTTGCAAGAGATGAACTTGAGACACCGTTTAGATTGAATTTCACTCGTACATTAATTATGGCCACAATGATCACATTTCTCCTGCTGATTGTTACAACGGCGTCTATTATTTATGCTTGGGAGGGACTCTCACAAGAGTGGGATAAGTACGGATTATTATTGATTGCATTACCTCTAAGTCCAATGCTAATTCCAGCAATGCTAGTTGGCCGAGAGGAAAGAAACATTCGTCGCAGGGATGAATCATATCCCGATTTCATACGTGCATTGGGTGGAACTGCACAGGCGAGAAGTGCAGAGCCAAGTGCTACGATAAAGGCGCTTAGGGGAATTGATTTCGGTGTTTTGGATTTATCAATTGACCGTTTGGAAAAGCGATTATCCACTAGAATTGATTCAGATAGGGCTTGGGATTATTTCAATGCTGATACCAATTCTGCAGTAATCTCGCGCTATACAAGAATCTATATCGAAGGTTCACAATCTTCTGGAAAACCTGCTGCTACTGCTGATTTAGTGTCGCGCTCGGTTGGAAATTTACTTTCATTACGCCATCGTCGTGCACTGTCTGCGAATACTATGGCTGGAGTTTCATTGGGATTGTTAATCGCCAGCGTAACATCACTCAATGTAACAATCGCTATCGTAATGAAATTGGGTGAGGCCATAGCAGGTGTTGCCTCTGGATTTACCGAAACCGATGTAGGTGCATTGGCTGATTTTGGTGCAGGAGTTGCCCTACCTGTAATGGAGGATGCTAGTTCGGTTGGAGATAATATACGGATGTTTAAAATCATTGTATCAATATTAATATTGGGGCAGATTGCTGCGGTATCACTTATTGCTACTAGGTTGAGAGGTAGCGGTAGAACTAGTGCTTTTGGTCAAATAATCAAATTGATTTGGGTTGCAGGAATTACTTCCTATGTGACAGCGGTATTGTTGGAATCTGCTTCATCGGTATTCGGTGTTTGACGTATTTCTATTTGCAGCGTTGGGTTCATTGCATTGATGCCTTCAGCGTCTGTATATGCGTGTGTTACGTACTCTCATCATTGGCGCTATGATGGTGCTACCTGGGATGATTTTGGGCTATTTGGTTTGGATCTTGGCAGGAAATCCTACTACCGAACCGATGGAATCACTCATCTGTAATGGAATCCCTCTGACATCGATTGTCCTAGGATTATTCTTCGCTTGGAAAAGCGGCGAAGAGTACTCAGTATCATTAGAGTAGTTAGCAGCAAATAGCCTCGCACTTTGCTGCTGTTAAGCGGCGAAGAGTACTCAGTATCATTAGAGTAGTTAGCAGCAAATAGCCTCGCACTTTGCTGCTGTTAAGTGGAGAAGAGTATTCAATAAAAATAGAATAATCTCATCGCTTAGATTCCATTTGGATTCTTTTTTTGCTAGCAGCCCACGAACAGATAGGGCATTGGCTAAGGTCATGAAATCGTGCCGGACAATATTCTCTACCAAAGAAGATTATTTGCAGGTGTAGTTTATTCCACATATTTTTTGGAAAAATTGCTTTCAAATCTTTTTCAGTCTTCTCAACAGTGCTATCATTTGACAAACCCCATCTTGCAGCAAGACGATGGATATGGGTGTCGACTGGGAATGCTGGTACAGAAAATGCCTGTGCCATCACAACACTTGCAGTCTTATGACCTACGCCCGGTAGGTCCTCAAGTTCCTCAAAACTACGAGGAACTTGACCATCATGTCTTTCGACAAGAAGTTGTGATAAGCGCAATATATTTTTTGATTTTGTCGGCGCTAATCCAATTTGTCTAATGTCATTTAAGATAGTCTCAACATCAAGTTTGGCCATATCGCCTGCATTATTCGCCTTGGAAAATAGTGCCGGAGTGACTTCATTTACTTTCAAATCCGTAGTTTGAGCGCTCATTAAGACCGATACAAGCAATTCAAATGGATTACTGTGGTCAAGTGGAATAGGAGTCTCAGGATATAATTCTTCCAACATGGAGATGATGATTTCCGCCTTCTCATCTCTGCGCATGCTTAGCCCAACCTTCCAGCGATTAATACATCATGGATGAAGTCGTGATATCAATTCTTCACCACTCAGTGAATTTAGAACATCACCACTTTCCAACCAACCCTTTCTAGCACACATTACCCCATATGCAATGTCTGCTAATCCACGAATTGAATGGGCATCAGGATTGATGATAACAGGGACACCTAATCCCTTTGCATGTTTACAAAGACGCCAATCTAAATCCAATCGGTAAGGGCTTGCATTCAATTCTATCGCCTTCAATCTTCCAGCATCATTGTGGTCAGCCATATGGTCAATAACTGATAACAAATCCACTTCATAACCATCTCTACCTTGGAGGATTCTTCCTGTTGGATGACCGAGAATTGTTGTTGCTGGATGGTCGATAACCTGTAGCAATTCTTCGGTATTTTGAACCTCATCACGTGCCTTCCACTTACTCATCGCATGGACACTGGCGACCGTATAGTCCAATTGTGATAGTACATCATCGGGGTGGTCTAATTTTCCACCTGCTAAAATGTCTGATTCAACCCCGTGAATCAGCCTGAAATCTTTACCATCTTGTTGCCATTGTTGATTATATTTTTTGATAACATTACCCTGCTCAAGTAAATCCTCAGCACTTGCTCCATTAGCGATTTGCAATGTAGGTGAATGGTCGGCTAAACCCAACCAATTCCAACCCATTTTCTGAGCAGTGTCTGCCATCTGCTCCAAACTTGCATCACCATCAGAAAGAGTTGTGTGGTTGTGAAGAGCACCACGAATATCGCTCATCTCAAGCAGAGTTGGAAGATTATTTGATTCGCTAGCAGATATTTCACCAGTATCCTCTCGCAGTTCAGGAGTGACCCACTGCATCCCCAAATGAGCATAGATTTCTTGTTCTGATGTTGCTGCTAGCGAATATTGTGCTGCGGCCATCCCCTTTAGGTCACCAGCCTTATCCTCGGGTATTAAACCAAATTCATTGAGGCGTAATCCTCTACTAATCGCTCTTTGTCGCATTGCAATATTGTGCTCTTTACTTCCAGTAAAGTATGCTAATGTGAATGCAGCAACATGTGGTGGAACTAGTCTAACTTGAGCATCAATGGTTCCACCAGATTCCAATTGCTCGTAATCATCTCCTCCAATCGCTTCAAGAACCGTTGAATCAATATGTCCAACCGTAAAACCTTCTTCAAAAATTGATGTATCAAGAATCAAACTTATCTTTGAATCCCCAGCACCTTTAACATCGGCAATACCATTCAAATTGAGAATAGCCTCTGCAACAGACTCATGGTCCTCATCATCGACTGAAACCACAACATCAAGGTCGCCAATAGTTTCTCTTCTTCTTCGTGTACTTCCGGCCAATGTCGCTTCTATAACGCCGGGAATTGCAGCAACTTTGTTAGTAAAAGCCTCACCATATTTGAGTCCAATATCCAATCTTCTTCTCGCTCTGAATCGGCTCAACAATTCAATACCATCGAGCATTCTTTGTTGTGATTTTTCGCCAAATCCCTTCATTGGGGCAATCATACCATCCAATGCAGCCGTTTTCAAACTAGCAACAGAATCAACACCTAATTGATCGTGCATCAGTTTGATTCGTTTTGGACCCAATCCCGGAATACCGAGCATTTCAATAAGACCTTGAGGAGTATTATTGTGTAAATCAATCCAATCATTAGGCCAATTTCCTTCATGAACAGATTGAGTCAGTGCTGAACCCAATCCCTTTCCTATTCCTTTGATATCATAAATTTCACCAGAGGCAATCAATTCACCTAAATCGCTAGTTAATGAGCCAAGTATCCTACTTGCATTTTGATATGAGCGTACGCGGAATACATTGGCACCTTGAAGTTCGAGCAATACAGCTACTTGATGCAATACATTGGCTACTTGGTTGCGAGAAAAATACGGAGGGCCACTTGGACGAGCCTTTGGAAGAATGAAGGATGCACCGGCCATAAACAGTGATGACGCCCACCCTTCTCAAAGATTGCTAAGGATAATTGCTATCAATCTAATTGAATTGGTTGGATACTCCCAACTTTTGAAGAGTAGATGACTGTAGGAGCAGATATGGTCGGCGTTGAAAGCATTGAACAACTTGCTCAATCACTTTGTTTTTTATCTGCCACACTATTTGCTTTCATTGCAACCTTCAGTCGTTCTGAAAAGGCAGAAAGCGCAGCACAAAGCGCAATAGCAATATTACTAGTAGCATCTGCGGCGACACTTTGGTGGCTTTCATTATCGGGTGGAGAATTATGGGGTTCCAATTACTTACCAAAGCCGCTATCTTTGGTTTGTCTAATTCTAGCATTCTCAGCAAGGATGAATATTAAAGGAAGAAATGTATCTTTCGGTGCAAACCCACATAGCATTGGCAAAGATGAGCAAAGCGATGACTCAGAAGAATAATCGTTCAGACTATTTCGCCAGGTTCTTGGTCGCCTTCTGCAGCTTCCTTTGCCATTTTTTGGTCAATAAAGGTGCGCATATACTCTGGAAGTTCTCCATTGACAAAGATCACATCGTTAATGGCCTCGAGTTTTTTCAATGAATAATAAATTTGCATTGCTGTCATTGGAGTTGAAGAACATCCAGTACATCCCCCATCCAATGAAAGCATGATATTGCCATCACTGGTATCAAGAACGGTAACAACGCCATCATGGGCATCAAGAATTTCCTGAACAGGGCCGATTTCGGCCAAAACCTCTTCAGCACTAATCGCCATATCACTGCGGCGGTGGCTTATCCCTTTCAACCGTTGCTAAACTAATGCAATCAATTTTGACGGAAAATGGTGACGGAGAAAGGGATTTTTAGCAAAACGGCTATTTTGCTTCATATTGGTGAGGGAACCCCTTATGAGGGGGATTTAGGTCGGCGGGTTAACAAGGTGTTACCTATGATGGACAATATACCACAGATTGCAGCAGGAGCAGGTGTTTTTGGCCTGTTTATTGCTATGATTCTATACAAGAAAGTAAACAGCATTGAAATTGACAACCCTAAGGTTGCTGAGATTACAGAAGAAATTCAAAACGGAGCAATGGCGTTCCTTACTGCAGAGTACAAAGTATTAGCAGTATTCGTAGTAGTTGTTGGTGCCTTATTGTCACAAATAACAGATACTAACACATCAATTGCCTTCTTCGCAGGTGCAATTGCTTCAGTTCTAGCAGGATTGTCTGGAATGCGCGCAGCAACTTCCGCTAATGGAAGAACTGCAATGGCTGCTATGAAGGGGCAATCAGAAGCACTAGAGGTTTCATACAGAGGAGGCGCAGTCATGGGTCTTTCAGTTGGTGGACTTGGCCTACTCGGTATTTCCTTAGTTGCATACTGGCTTGATGCTGGTAATGCAACAGCAAGCGAACTTTCTGCGGCTGCAGGATTCGGTATGGGTGCTTCATCCATCGCTCTATTCGCTCGTGTTGGTGGTGGTATTTACACAAAGGCTGCTGATGTTGGTGCTGATCTAGTCGGTAAGGTTGAGGCTGGTATTCCAGAAGATGACCCTCGTAATCCTGGTGTTATCGCAGATAACGTTGGAGACAATGTAGGTGACGTCGCTGGAATGGGTGCAGATATCTTTGAATCATTCGTTGGTTCAATAATTGCAGCAATGATAATCGCTTCAAGCTTCGATGATGCAACCAAAGCAGATTACATACTTCTGCCAATTCTTCTTGGCCTAATCGGATATGTTGCATCTATTATCGGTGTATTCTCAATGACTATTCTAAAGAATGGAAGCGACCCAGCAGCAGCACTTCGTAATACAACATTTATTGCAGCAATTCTATTCGTTATTGGTGGATACTTATCTATTGGACATTGGCCTGGCATCATGGAAGGAATAATCGATGTTGACTCTGGTGTAATGCATGCTGTTGTACTTGGAAGCGTTGTAGGGATTCTAATCGGATTGGTTACAGAATACTATACTGGTATTGAACCAATCTTTGGAATAATTAAGCCAAAGGCAATTCAACACATTGGTAAGATGTCACAAACCGGACCTGCAACAAATGCTATAGCAGGACTTTCAGTTGGAATGATGTCTACATTCATCCCTGTACTATTAATCGCAGCAGGTATCTATGGAGCAAATCATTTCGGAGGAGAGACATATGGGCTATACTCTATTGCAATGGCTGCAATGGGTATGCTGGCAACTGTTGGTGTTACTATGACAGTTGATGCATACGGACCAGTTGCTGACAATGCCGGTGGAATCGCAGAGATGTGTGCACTTGGCGATGATGTCAGAGCCATTACTGATGAACTTGATTCAATCGGAAACACAACTGCAGCAGTCGGAAAGGGATTCGCTATCGGTTCAGCAGCACTAACAGCACTTGCTCTATTCGCAGCATATACAACAGCGGTTGGAGGTATCGACCTATCATTGACCAATCCAATGGTCGTAATCGGACTTCTAATCGGTGGCTCTCTGCCATTCGTAGTTGCTGCAATGACCATGACCTCAGTCGGAAAGGCTGCGGGAGAAATGGTTGAAGAAATCCGCAGACAATTCCGTGAGATTGATGGATTGTTAGAAGGCCGAGAAGGAGTCAAGCCAGATTCACAAAAGTGTGTTGACATTTCAACAAAGGCTGCTCTTAGAGAAATGGTTGGCCCTGGTGTTGTTGCAATAGCAGCTCCAGTAATTGTTGGAATCGTACTCGGTGCAGAAGCACTCGGTGGGCTTCTTGCAGGTTCTCTTGTCACAGGTGTTCTAATGGCTCTATTCATGGCTAATGCTGGTGGTGCTTGGGATAACGCAAAGAAAGCGATTGAGCAAGGACACATTGAAGGCGCTAAGAAGGGCGATGCATCTCACGATGCAGCAATTATCGGTGATACAATCGGTGACCCATTCAAGGATACCTCAGGACCATCTCTAAACATTCTAATCAAGTTGATGTCAATTGTTGCAGTAGTTCTCGCTGGTACAAATTTACTTTGAACTTGAAAAGTGTTCAAAATTTTGAGCGTTAGCCTTTCAACGGTTGAGTGGCAGGGATGACTATGCGAGTATCGTTATTGCTATCGGCATTGATGCTTTCTCTATCCTTGGCGGGATGCTTAGAAAGTGGTGAGGTCCCTTCAACATCAATTGGTAATACAACTGTTGATGAAATGGAATTACCTGTCTGGGAAATCGGCGATCAATGGATGTACACTTTCGTAACACCTCAATTTGGAGAAGACAGTGCTAGGCTTGTAGTCGCTGAAATAAATGATGAGGAACAACAGTATATGCTCGGTATTTCAAGTGAAAGAGAAGCACAACGTCATGCTGTAATCAACCACAATCCTTTCCTTGGACGTATTATGATTGACGGTCTCTCAGTCTTTGAAGAAGGTGAGTCGCAACAAGTGTTTAATTTTCCTTGGCAAAAAGGACAACAATGGAGTTTTATGTTATTTGGAATTACATGGGATGCTGAAACAATCAACATTTACAACGGCGTTACAAATGTAGTCGCAACTTCAGATGACGGCCAGCGACTACAATACGAATTTTCTGGAAGAAAAGGATTCATTGAATCATTGGTTTGGACCAATGATACCGGCGTTGAACAATTGCGTATGACATTAACCTTAGACAAGAAAGGCTATGATGGCGATGTATTCTTTTATCGGGCAAGAGATTTAATCGATGAAAGATATGAAAACCGCCAAAATGAAATCTATGATTCTTTCTTGGACAGTGGACACCCAGACGGTGAAGATTGGAATGTATTAGTCTGGTATTTGGATGTTGAAATCTCAAACGCTGGCGGCTCAGGTTCACTATCGATGAAAGACCATGCAGGTGCAAGTCCTCTAACAAGAGCATGGGGCGCAGGAGCAACAGAAAAAGGTGCAATCGGTACAATACCAAGCAATTCTGGTGAATATTCACTGACGATTACAGTACGTGGACAAGGCTCTTTTATTCATTTGAAAGTAGCCGGAGCACTAGTAACTCAATGGACTTTGTAAGACTAGATAGTTCAGGATTAACAGGTGATTGCGATGCCAACTCTCATCCTAATGCACGGTATGACTGGAAATGAAGAGATGATGCGTCCATTCGCAGAAAAAGTATGTCCTGAAGGTTGGACACTTCTAGTTCCCGAAGGGCGTTTTACACATCCAACCAGAGGTAGAACATGGTGGAGATACGAAGATTATGATTCAGATACAACACGCAGAGGCAATCTTTCAAGAATTGAATTAATAGATGTTGATTCAAGTCTTTCACAATTAGAGGAGTTAATCTCTAAAAATGCACCTTTAGGCCCTCTTGTCGTTGGTGGTTTTAGTCAAGGTGGTGCGATGGCACAAGAATTACTGCAACTACCTATTGCTGACCGTATTGTTGGATTAATTTGTATTGGAACTAGATTGATTAGGCCAATGGAATTACGAATGCGCTTAGATGAATTAGACAAAAAGAGATTATTTTGGATGCATGGGGAAAGAGACATTAGAGTGCCTATCGAAGATGGATGGGCAATTGCGCACCTGTTTGAAACTGCAGGCTGGGCTGTTGAACTCGTCGAGCACAGCAAAGGACACATGATCCCCATTGAACATCACGATGAACTAACAGAATGGCTCAAGACCTTTGAGTAATTCACTGTCGTAGATAACGGCTTGTCTCATCAAAGCCGCCAATATACATAGGAGCATCACCGCGTAAGTCAAAGATTACAGGAACAGTTCTTCGCCCAGTAGCAGCCACCACATCATTTCTAACTTGTGGATTTTCATCAAAATTAATTTCCTTAAAAGACAAGTCATTTTGTTTGAACAATCTCTTTGCAGCCGTACAATAACCACAATAATTGCTCGTATATATCAAAAAATCAGTGCCAGCTTCAGCAGCATGGCCTAGTACAACTTCTTCACCCATATCCAATGGTGAAGACTAATCCTTTTTGAACCCATGTTGATTTGTTAAAATCAAAAGACCAAATCACTCTTTGTTATCTCTTAACATGATGGCAGCTTTAACTACACTTTGCGCTAGGCCTACGACTCTTTCAGCAACATCAGTATCTGTAAGATTATTGTCATCATCAAACGCTTCCTTTACTTTGCCAACAGCAACTTGCTCTGGCACACACCATCCATGAATCCATCTAACTGCAATGCGCATGTGGTTTAGTGTATTTGAATTTGAAATACCACCTAATGTTGACATCAAACCAAACGCTTTGCCGCCAACGTGGTCCTTGTAGACCCAATCAAGTGTATTTTTCATTACACCAGACATTGTGCCATGATATTCAGGAGATGTCAATATATATCCATCACATTCTGTTGC
>DUCL01000170.1:0-412 GCA_012959845.1 Candidatus Poseidoniales archaeon | reverse complement strand
AGCATCTTGCCAACTACCCTCTGCTCCAACCAACGGTAATGGCTTTTCAACCAAATCCCAAATGTGAATTTCTGCTCCCAGTTTCTTGCACTCATCAAGTGCGGCAGAGAGTAGTAATCCATTTTTTGAAGTAAGTCCATATGAACCAGAAAGTCCAAGAATTTTAACAGGTGTTGCGCTCATGGTGTTGCCACTTGTCTTTAGTGTATCAATATACACATTAGAATAACAACAATATTTCGCTATAATTTGTCACAAATATGGTTCAAAAAATACAATAATTGAGCATCAGTCAAAAAATAAACTGCGCCGCAGTATCCCGTTTTTTCTCAATCTAATGCTCGTGCCGGGATTCGAACCCGGGTCGGCGGGATGAAAACCCACTATGATGGACCTAGCTACACCACACGAG
>DUCL01000169.1:4586-16440 GCA_012959845.1 Candidatus Poseidoniales archaeon | reverse complement strand
CCCGCTTCTAGAAATATCACCATATACTTGTAACGCCATTAACTGCTGGCCAAGAGCCATGTGGAATGCAGCTTTATTGAGGAGGGATAAATCATGTTCTCTGCCTGCTTTTGCAACGCTCTTCAATCTAACTTCTGCCCAAGTCAAATCATCTTGCGCAGTTTCCATGTCTCCCATTTCAAAGGCAATTAATCCTTTTTCCATCCTCAGACGACCTTCTAATACCAAATCACGGGTTTCAGGGTCCTGACAAATTTTTATCCCATCTTCGACGGAACCTAGCAAGTGAGTATCTCCTAACATTCGACGTCTAACCAATGAGAAGGTTGCTGCTTGGGCAGCAGATAGTTCGGGAGTGATTAATTCAACCAATTCTGCAGCATCCAAGAATAATGCAGCCTCAGCGATATTGAGCCAGTTTTCAAAGCCCATTTCGTCACGCCAGAGTGTGGCAGTTTCAAGGTCAACTGGGCCTTGTTTTCTCCATTTCGAGATAAAATATCCAGGTGCTTGAGCAATAGAAATTTTACTCATATTTATTTCTCCATACGTTTTGTTTGAGTTAGGTGAGAAATAAATGCAGTTTCTGCGCGAACAATATCTGACTTTCCACTCCATCCAGCAGCACCATCATGTCCGCCACCTTCACCACCAATTTGCTCTGCAACCTTTTGCATAATATCTCCTAAGTGGACTCCAAGTTCTGTGCTAGATCTCGGTGCTCTTGCCGTCAAGCGTGTAATACCATCACGGAATCTTGAAACTAGAGATACTTCTGCACCAGTTCCTAGAATTAGGCTTGCCAATCTTCCTTCTAGTGTTCCCGAATTAGTGTGAACTAGATTCCAAGGTCCTGCTTCAATACTATTGCAGCGAGACAATCCACGAATTAGTGAACCACGTTCACTTGGAGTAGTAATTTCTGTCTCAACGAATTGCAAAAATGAAGCATAATCAATAGATTCATCGGAAAGAAGTTCAACAGTTGTTTGAAAAGCACCTAAATCAGCGTGCTTGAATCGTGCAGTATCTGTAATCAGTCCAGCAAGAAGCATTTTTCGTACCGGAATAGTTAGTGATTCTGAATGGAATTGGTGCAGGTAATCACTAACTATTTGCGTTGTAGCTCTTACATTCCATTGTAGGTTGATATCACCTTCATTCAGTTGCCAATCACTTGTGGAATGATGGTCCAAAATACATAGAGGAATACCTTCTGGCAATTCAATTCCGACTTGTCCTTGTGATGCAGCATCGACTACGACAATGCCTCCCATATTCACTGGCCAAGCAGGGTTTTGTGCAGACATTTTTCTAAATGGTGCCTGCAATTTTGTTACAACTTTTTTTGCAACTCTTCCTAAATGTAGGCCACCAGCCATCATGTTTGAGTCAATGGATGAAAGGGCAATAGCGGAACCAATTGTATCCATGTCGCCGTTTTTTCCTGTCAATACTGGTACAGCGCCACGAGAGCAAGCATCATTCAGCCACTCATGTAGTGCAACTAATTGCGCTGCTTTAGTTTGACTATCTTCACTCACGACTCTCCCTCTAGGACCTTCTTGAGTTCTTGATAAGTATCTACCAACTGTTTCTCTCTTTCTGAAAATCTCTGAAGATGTCCCTTTAGAGTTGTTAAGTTGGTCTTCAATTCACTTACCAATGAATCTCTATCTGCGACTTCGATGAGAACGCCGCTCAATTGTTTGTGTAGTGCAAGTTCACTTGGCTGGTCTTTGACTGCGGTAATCGTCATTTCCAATTCTTGAACTTGTGCGTTCAGTGAAGCGACTTGACTACGAGCAGCCTGCATATTATTGACCACCATCTGAAGTTGTTCCATTGCCTCCATTGCTCTCACCGTATTTGTCTCAGATGCTTGGGGTTGATGAATGCTCGTTAATTACTTTGAGAACATTATCAACAGCGATTAGGCCTCTAATTCTAGTATTCCACATTGCTCTTAGGTCCTTTGCCACTAGATTATTTAGTTCGAATGAGAACTTCAATCCATCATCGGTGAAGGTAGTCTCTTCATCGGTTGTCAAACAATCGGCCAAGGCCTGAGTTTCTTGCAAACTACGCGACTCAACAGTCAATATTAGTTTCCAAGCCGGTGCCATCAATTTACACCTGCCTTTTCCCCGAAGGGTAGAGATCACTCCTCTTCGTCAAGTTCGCCAGCAGCAAGACGACGCTCGTAATCAAGAGCCGCTTGTTGTGCTATATATGCCATATCAGCAGTAGTTGCGCCTTCAACAGAGCGTCGAAGGATACGACTATTTGCATCAGATGCACGGGTGAATGGTTCCCAAGCACCGCCTGCGAATGTGTGACTACATTTTGAACAGGACCAAATTCCTACAGACTTGCGAGTAACCTTGCGGTATTGACAAACTGGGCAAGTGTACTTTGCATTCTTCTTTGCTAATGCAGCACCTGCATTACGGCGTACTGATACACCATATCTAGCCCCAAATCGTGCTGTTGCGCCTGCTTTTTGTGTTCTCTTTGCCAATCAGTTCCCCTCCTGGTTTGCTACGAGTTTACGAAGTTCAACACAGCGGGACTGTGCCACATCGAATATCTCGGCAAATTCTTCGGGAGTGAATACCCCTTTTAGCCCCTTCTGTAGGGAGTGGAGGTGACCTTCATCTCCAAGAGTGATATGAATGCGTTCATCTCCACCCAGTTCTTCTTCTTCTGATGCGTCGAAAACATAGCGTCCACCGACGCGGGTAAAGGATGCCATTATCGGAGTACTCTTCACATTCAATGTATAATCATCACCGACATCAAATCGTTCTGCAGGTACGATTGCAGTTCTCAATGCAGTAATTGCTGCAAGGGCGCAAGCATCGAAAATATTTCCTTGGTCAGATAATACATGAATGTCGATCATGACACCCCATACTTTCTCTCCAGGAACAATACATAATTTTTCCATATCAATACATCCCGATTCACGAATTCCACGGTCAACAACGCGACTTAATTCAATAGATTCTGGTGATGGTGGGCCTGGCTCATACTTTCTTCCAGCGATTGGACGAAGTTCAGCGCTACACATTAGCGAACCTTCATTTGGTCGGTCCGGCCAAGGAGTTCTCATTTCAAATTTAACACCAGCATAGATTATTGTGTCTCCCCAAACGACCTTTGCAGACCCTTCACCATTGTACAAACAATCGGATTCAAGAGTGATTTGTCGTCCTTCCCAGCGTCCACGTCCATCGATGCGAGCATCGTTTTCAGCGAGACGAGCGAGTTCTTGACGAAGTAGTGTTGGAACTAAAGCTACCATCAGTTCTCACCTCCTTCATATCTGCGCTTTAGAGCATCGACCATGATTTCATGGATTTCTGCAGCTGCTTTGAAATTATACTTCATTGCTAAATTGAATTCATCAGGTGATAGGTCACCATCCATTTGCAAGAATGCGATTTCACCAGTGTTCGGCAGAATTCCAACAGGTAGGTCTGCTTGACCATAGTTATCCTCTGCTTTATCCAAGTCAAGAACTACTACGCCCTCTACTTTACCACTTGCAACGCCGACCAATAGGTCACGCATTGGAATTCCAGCATCTGCTAAGGCAACTGCCGCAGCAGTAATACCAGCGCAACGAGTTCCAGCTTCAGCGGATAATATTTCAATCTCAACACGAATCTTGCTTCTTGGGTATCTTTCACAAATAACTACGGATTCTAATGCTTCTGCAGTTACCTTGGAAATTTCTCTACTACGGCGATTGAATCCAGGACGAATACGATCTGAAGTTGAGAAAGGTGCCATATTGTATCGCACGTCAATGACGCAGCGGTCTTGTCGCTGAATCTTACGTGGGTGGGCTTCCATAGGGCCATATACTGCAGCAACTGCAATATTCAAGCCATGCTTCACCCATGCTGAACCATCAGCAGCAGGAAGATAACCCGCTTCAATTTCAATCGGTCGCATTTCATCAATTTTTCGACCATCTAAACGAAGGCCATCATCTCTTAGTAGTTTTACATCACCATATCCGCCCATTAGGCATCACCTCTTTTTGGAGCATCATTTTCTAGGGCAGATAATTCTGCCTCGAATGAAAGTTTGTGTCCAGACTGACTAGCCAATGTAATCGCTGAACGAGCCCAAGAAGTACCTTCTGCACTTCCATCAATCCAAACCCTACCATTGTCGCCGACCATAATTCTGCAGTCACAGATTTCACGAAGCCTGAGTAAGGTTTCGTTATTGTCACCACGAATTCTATCGACATGGTTTACTGGAACTGTAACAATTATACCCTCGTTAAGACGACGTAATCCGACGCCCTTCATCGTAAGAACAACATTGTGGCATTCATCCACTTCCTGAACTCTTGCCATCACTACATCACCGATGCCCATGTGTTGGCGGGCTGCACCGAATTCAACCTTCCAAGGTGCTAATGACATTGGAAGTAGTCCTTGGAAAGGGCCATTAACATTCATAAACCATAGATTATTTCTAACCTCTGCGACTATTGCGATAATTAAATCGCCACTGCGCGGCATGTATGTGGAATTAATTGGGTCTACTGAGACCGTATCATTTAGTTCGCGAACCCAGCCTAGGCGGGTTGCAATAATTTGCTCGTTTTGTGCTAGTGCACCACTTCCTACGCGCTTCCCAGATAACGGCCCGATAGCCATTCCTGGGGTCACGAGGCGCAGCTCGGCGCCGGTTTGACCTTGGGACATTTGTTTCTCTCCGACCCGCCGACCCAACAACCCATGATAAAGCAAACCCTTTGCGACTTGTTCAATAATACACTGTGATGCGTTTATTTACAAATCGGCGCTGCTAATAAACAACTTACATTTCTTTGACTTCAGCATCGGACGAACGTTGCATTACTTGGCTAATCAATTCACCTTTCATTCCACCAGGGCATTCTATCACGCAGGCCCACGAACCATCTTCTAACCAACCTTCTTTCTTTAGGTATGGCCGCAGTATTTGGTTGACCTTACCCATTGTAGAGCCGGATATTTTGAATGCCAATTTTACAGATTCAAATGATAGAGGTATCAGTGGCTTTAGTTTATCCACAGCATCCTTTACTTGGTCTTCTAGGCGCTTAAACGGGTCAACAGAATATCTGCATTCATCCAATGCTAATTCAATTCTTGTTTTTGGATGTGGACTCTTTGTTTTCGGATCAATTGCTTGAGAGTGAATATGGTGGATAATTTGTTGGCGCATTTTTTCAACCATGGCCTTTCTTTGATTGGTTGTCAGTTGAATACTACCCTTGTCAAGAATGATTTGCGTAATTTGAACAATGTCTTGGGTGGAGAAAACGTTTTCAATTGCTTCAGCAGTAGGTCTTTCTCCACCTTTTACATCATGAAAAACCTCATCCATAGCAAAAAAAGCATCAACATTTACTGATTGTGGATTTTCTTTGAATTGGTCAACCAACGTCGGGTCAACCAGAACTTCGTAGCGTTTGCCACCCTTTTCCATGCGCGCTAAAACAGCATCATCCATACTTACCATCAGTTCCCCTCAGTGTGGGATGTGCAGACTAAGCACTAAGGCTTAGTGTATGATTTTGAAGATAATTATTCTTCAAGAGGCTTTAGTCTGTCAATTTGTTTATTGACATCATCTCTATCTAAGACTCTGTATCCATCGCCATCGATTACAGTAACTTCGACAGCGTCACGGTTCAATTCAGCATCGTTAGCATTCCGCAAAGCCTCAAGACCTAGTTTCATTGCTGCATTTTGGGTTAGACCAGACTTCCAGTTGCTCTCAAAAAACTCGACAACAGAATTTCTTCCTGAGCCAATTGCACCGGCATGGTATGATTGGTATGCACCAGATGGGTCAGTTTCGTAAAGATGAATTCCGTTTTCATCAACACCACCGATCAATAGAGCAGTACCGAAAGGACGGGAACCGCCATACTGAGTGAAGGATTGCTTAAAGTCACAAATGCGCTTTACCAAAACATCTACAGGTATTGCAGCAGCATATGTGATTCTATTTACTTGTGATTCAACACGTGCTCTAGCGACAAGTTGTCGTGCATCGGCAACTAATCCAGATGTTGCTACTCCGATATGGCCATCAATTTTAAACATTTTTTCTATAGACGCAGGAATAATCAAGCGGCTACTGATTCTCTTATCGCAAACCAATACTACTCCGTCCTTGAATTTCAATCCCGCAGTGGTTGTTCCTCTCTTTACAGATTCACGCGCATATTCAACTTGGAATAATCTTCCGTCTGGGCTAAATGTAGTAATTCCATGGTCATATCCTCTTCCGCTTGGTTGCATTCTTGACACCTCATATTTGCCTTTAGGCGACACTTTATGATGATGATGGTTCATTTGGATGAACCAACGGCACAAGTGACTCCCGCTAACAAGTCATTGAAATCCTCACCCCATATCAACCCTCTCAATTACAATCAACCCGTAGGATAAATTGCTAGGGTTGTTTAGCATGGTTATGCGAGTCGCAGTGCTGTCAAGTGGCGGAAAAGATTCCTCTGCCGCATATTGGTGGGCGCTGTGCAAGGGTTGGGACATTGCATATTTGGTAACGGTGACTATTACAGGAGGGGATTCACATATGTTCCAAATTCCAGGGGTTGCTGCAGTTCAATATCAAGCTCAGTTATCTGGAATAACTTGGATAAATGTGGAAAGTGAAGGAATACAAGAAGTAGAGATTGATGATTTGCAATCTGCTTTAGAAAAATTGGATATTGATGGAATAGTAAGCGGAGCATTACGTTCTGATTATCAAAAAAGCCGCTTGGAAAGGATGTGCCAAAAATTAGATATTATCAGTTGGACACCACTGTGGCATCAATCACCACTATCCCACATTAGAGGTCTGGTCGACAATGGATTTGGTATTATGATAACAGGGGTTAGCAGTGAGGGATTAGGCCAAGAATGGCTCGGCACTACGCTTAGTAAAGAGTCACTTACAACACTTGAGAAACTTTCACAAGAATACCGCTTCAATGTCGATGGCGAGGGGGGAGAATACGAAACGCTTGTACTATTTGGCCCACATATGGATGGCAAATTAGTAGTTGACTATCAGTCTCATTGGGATGGTGTCAGAGGCCATCTTGATTTAACTCAAATCGATGCGGTCAAAAATTGATTACTGTATTGCATCTCTTGCAAGAGCAACCGCTTCATCAACAATTTCACCTGCAACACCAATGTGGTTTGCTGGCTCAAACATTGCCTCTAATTCTTCTGCGGAGAACGCTGCAGCAATTGCTGGAGTTCGGGAGCAGACATCGATTAACTCTTCTTTATTTGCAACTGCAGCGAATGATGCTTCGCGCAAGATTTCGTGGGCCTCATCTCGAGGGATACCATGGTCGACAAGGTCGATCATTACCTTTTCAGCCATTACTAAACCTCGCTGAGATTTGATATTCTCCATACAACGCTCGGCGTCAACCCACATCGTTGACAATACTTGGCGAGTTTTTGCTATAACATCTTCACATAATGCGGAAGCGTGAGAAAGAGTAAATCTTTCTGCACTGGAATTGGCTAAATCTCTTTCATGCCATAATAGTGCATTTTCATAAGTTGGAATGATGAATGAACGTACAATCCGTGCAAGGCCACTAGCGTTTTCGGATTTTATTGGATTCTTTTTATGAGCCATTGTAGAAGAGCCAACTTGCTTCTCAACATCAAAACCTTCACCTGCTTCAGCGATTTCAGAACGCTGAAGATTTCTAACTTCTTGGAGAATCTTTTCACAGGTACAAGCGACGTTTGCTAACCAAGAAACATACTCGATATAGCGGTCTCTACCGACTACTTGTGTTGTTGCCAATGGAACTCCAAGGCCGAGGTGGGTTAGAATCAATTCCTGTAATTGTCTTGCATTCGCTCCTTGAGCAGCACCTGTTCCAACGGCTCCGAGGAATTTGCCAACTGAAATACGAGGGCTTGCCTCATCAAGACGAATCAATTGACGGCGCAATTCATCAAGCCAAACTGCTGCTTTCAAACCAAATGTGATCGGCACTGCAGCCTGTCCATGAGTACGACCAAGCATTACGGTATCTCGCTCTCTTTCAGCAATATCCGCACAAACTCCAATCAATAAGCAGAGTTGTTCTCTCAGCAAGACAATACTATCTCTCAATTGTAATGCAACAGCGGTATCCACTATATCATTCGAAGTTGCACCCAAATGAATACACCAACCGGCTACACCTGCTGCTTCGGCCATTGCCTTTGTCAATGCCATAATATCGTGTCTTGTCTCCGCTTCTATTTCGGAAACTCTTTCCTTGGTAACTGAAGTAGGATTTGCAATTGATTTGACTATATCGTAATCGGCCTCTGAAACTCTTCCAAGTTGTACATGAGCCCAAATTAATGCCCGTTCAACCTCTAATTGTCTTTCATGCCGTCCTTCCTCGGACCAGATATGTTTGAAGTCTTGACAACCGTATCGGTAATCTAGCGGACAGAATGCCATGATGATACGGTTTTGCCGCCGCTTCTTCAACCTTGCCTTTGAAAACCCTGTCTTTAATCTCTGTAAGGATGGCGTTGATTAATGCTAAACATCATCACTAGTGACAGGACTCATCACCAAACGAATGAGAATAATAGCAAGTACCATTGATAGACTGAATGCAATTCCTACAAACCGTGAAATGTTGAACCACATCATTCCCAAACCAAGAATAGACATGTATGAAATAATTTGACAAATCGCTGACGCCAGTTTCAATCTATCGATTCGGTTGCTGCTTAATTCACCATCATGCTCAAGCAAAAATGTGTAGATTAAGAAATAGATTCCTTGGAACGGCATAGTTGCAGCAATAATAGCTAAGGCGACCTCACGAATTAACTCTGGATTAGTTTCCTGTGCTATTCCCTGAAAAAGCATAAATGCAGTATTTGTTCCAAAAAGTGCTGCCATGATTGTCCAACGCTTATCTTGCGCAGATGTTCGGCTTTCTACATTGACCGAATTATCATCCATAGACCCCCCGCAATTAGCAAAGGGTTTGAGTATTGCCCTAACTTGGTGGTGAATGAATGCTATTTCCAAATGGGAAAACTATTTTCACAAGTTAAAACTAACTCAACAATTTCAAGATTGTTCCAGTGACTGTTGCAACCACTACCAGTAAGAGCATCATTGATATCGGACCGTATTGATTTTTATCTTCTAAAGCCGTTCCCCAAAAGCCGTGCTTTGACATCGCTTCGCCGAAATTAGCAACCTCTTCAAATTCAGGAAGTGGTCTTCGTGGGATGCGCTCGCCCTTTCTGACTTCGCCGCTCATGTTTGTAGGGCGGGGGCTTCGGTTATTGGTATTGCCCCAAACAGCACATTACCAATCTATGATGTTATAATAATAGCAAGGCATTAACACCGTAGGCGCAAAGGTTGCAACATGGCAAGGTTCTCACTAGGTGCTAAGGGGCAAGCAATCCACCTCGCAATTGAGGGTTCTGTAGGTGGAACTTCATTGGCTCTTCATCTAGCCGCGAATGCGATAGAAGAAGAGGGGAGAGTCATTTGGGCCAGTAAAGAAATGCCAAATGCCGGACGCTTTTCACAATTATTTTCTCACTTATCTTTGGTCCAATCTTCTAGATTCCATGCTATGAATTTTTCAGGAAAAATGGAATTAGCAGTACCATTAATTGTCCAAGCGATGAATAGTTTACCTTCTGTATCAATGATAATTTTGGATGATTGGTGTGATTCTAGCGGCAGGATAGGCAAGGATGAATTAACTCAAGTAGCAAAACTGCTCGAACAAAAGAAAGAAGGTGTCACCCTATTGCTAGTTTCAAAAGGAGGCATCGATGTAACGGGCAATTCTAGTGACAGTATTGTTGTAAGGTCGGCAAATGTTATGCAAAAATCAGGCTTTACTATTGCAACTCTAACCAGGGAAAAAGATGGACCCTTTAGAACACTAAAAATCGGCGGCAATATCAACAAAATAAAGCTTGAACAATCCGGTTTCACTTTGCTTTGATCATTCTTCCTCGCCAAGCAATTTCGCCATCTCTTCAAGGGCTTCATCATCGGGCTCATCAAATTGTTGCGGATTTTTTGCTGCGCCACCTAACTCATCATCTCCCGCTATTTTCGGGGCATTTTCTTTGAGCATTCGCGAGCGATTTTCCAAACCTTTACGCAAAACAAATCTCAACATTAAAACGAAAATAACTATCGAAACAATGTAGGCTATATTCTTGGTGGTCTGCTCATCCATAAAGATACATAGAATGCCGCTTGATATTGATGCTTTCGCATAATTATGCAATTGGGGCATTCATTCTTGGTCCCACTTTAGCGGCCGAGACAAATGACGTCGGTGGTCTGTAGGAGGTTGAACCCATCCTCGGTGCGGAGGATTTTGTGGATTATATATCCAAATATTTTCTTGTAAATTTTTACAGGCAGGGCATCGTAACTTGTTGTTTTTGCCTTGGCTTTTGACCGTCTTGCCACATCTTTCACAAGGAGGTCTACGCTTATTTCTCTCAGAGGCCTCAATCAATTTTAGTTTTTCTAGATGAAGAGAACCATCCTCCGAAATGAGGCCTTTTCCTTTAATTACATCTCCTGCCTGAAACCACTGAGCCAAGTTTTTGACATCTCTAGATTGGGCAAATGCCATCCAAGTATTTTCTTTAATAACAACATCATCTTCTCCATTATTTTCAGAATCTTTAATTTCAGTTTGATTAATTTTAATGATTACGTGGCCACGGCTAAGTATTTTGGTAGATATTACCTTGCCACTATAAATTTCTCCAAGATGGTCGTCACTCGCCTGATTTGTCAAGAACGTTCTCATTCCGATAGAAGATTGAGTAGCCTCTGCCTGTAGTAATTTTTTTGCAGCATTATTCGCAGTTTTCTCATCTCTTGCTCGAACTCCAAACAATACTGGGCAGTTTCCTCTCGGTGCGATTAAACTTCTACCTTTACGTGAATCTCTAGACATAAATGTTCCTTGCCACGAATCAATTACACTCAAAGTACGTTCGCATATTTCTCTATTTTTTGAACAGTCTTCTCTCCACGCAATTGCTTCCCATGTTACTAATTGGGCTGGCCATGATACTGCAGCAGTAGCGCCAATAATTCCATGACTGCCCCATGTTCTCTCCGCTGTTGGGACTTGATTCATTTCAACATTTTGCGCAACAGTCATTCTATAGAATGAATCATCTGGTTGTGATTCAAACCAAACCATTCCTGGTTCAGTAGGTACTTGTGGTCTATCATTATGTGTTGATTGTTCAACTGCACCTTTCAATGGAGCAATGTGTTCATTCCACCAATTATCAAGATGCTGTAGTAGAGATTGGGTAGCAAGTTCTTTCTGCTCTCCATCAACAATAATATTTCCATCATCATCAAGCAATACCAATTCTGCGGCCATTGCAGCATTACCGCGCGTACGCTTCTTGGCCAAAGGCCACAATCGTACTAATCGTGTTTCAGTGACAGAAACATTAACTGGTAAATTCTCTAATAACTGATGAAAAACAAAGGTTGTACAGCCTCCAGCAACTGTGTCGGTATCATCTAATCCTAACCATCCCATATTCATCCCACCGGGTTGAAGGCTATCCCCTCATGCTCTTCGTCAATCATCTTGCTTATCTGTTCTGCGATTCCAATTTCTGGATTTGCTCTAAAACTTCTAGCACCATATGCCCATGCAACACCGAGATCACACTTGCGGTCACCAAGCATCAAATCAAGTCGATGTGGCGGTTGTATTTTCTCTCCCCACCAATCTATATCCCTCATTTTGGAATCAATCGCAATG
>DUCL01000169.1:540-4525 GCA_012959845.1 Candidatus Poseidoniales archaeon | reverse complement strand
CACAACCTAAGAATAACATTCCCGGATATGGTTTACGACAAGCACACCTATCTCTCGACCTATGTGGGCAGGCGAGAATTACATCAATATGGGCTTTCTCGTCCTCTTCTAGCAATTGTCTCCTCAATTCATCATTGATTTCGTGCAGAGTTTGTTCATTCCATAATCCACGCATTATTGGCGATTGATTCGTCACGATGCATATTTTCCAACCTTTTCGACGTAAAGTGGCGATTGATTTTCCAGCACCGGGTAGCATCTTGACTTCCTCAGGTGAATTGACATATGTTGAATATCCAACATTTAGCACTCCATCTCTATCCAAGAATGCAATTCCTCCATGAAAATGATTCTCATTTGGAATTGACATATCAGGTGTTATCTGGGCAATAACACCTCGCATAGTTTCGCCAAAAGGTTCTGTATCAAGTGTTTTGTTATCTCAGTTTGTGTAAGTATTGAAATGTGATGCGATTGAGGTCGCCTCAATGCTGATGAATCCATCCACAGCGACTCTGCTTGGCGTCATCGGCATGGCGCTGTTGGCAATTAGTTGGTTTGGACGAGAAAAATCAATGACGCGTGTCGCACAAATAGCGTGGATTTTGGTTGGTCTATATTTCTTCAATGATTCATTTAGATACTTGGAACACGATGACATAGTATTGGTGATAATGTCTGCCTTGACCTTGCCTATGTCTTTGGCAATGGCATGGTGGGAAGGTCAAGAAACAAGCGATTCAACTCGGAAATCTCAGAATTGGGCTAGAGGAGCGGTAGCATTCGCCGGAGGACCGTATCTCTTGATTGCGCATATGCCCTGGTTGAATGTACTTGCAATTTGGATAGTGGCCTCTCAATCAGCATGGATGTTACGATTCTCAGGAGGACAGGATGTCCAATTAGGAGAAACATGGGTCAATACTGATGCCGGTGTTGTCACTTGGGATGCTTGGGAGGGCAATCGATGGTTTACCACTGATATGATAGGAGAATATCCAATCCATACTGAATTGATTCTAACCGACGGTTCAATGATTGGAATCAATTTCGTTCTCGCCTGTACTGCTTTGCAATCATTAGTGGTTTTCATAGGTGCTATTTCGGTATTGGACATTGATTGGAAGAGGCGTGTGCGAGCACTATTCCTGATTGTAGCGACAATTCACATTCTCAATATATTCCGTAATGCCGGTTTAATTTGGATGCATTTAACCTATACTACTTGGCAGTTTAATGGTCTTTCAGTTTTTGATTTTGGACATGCATATGTTGCCAGAGCAGTTTCTCTAATGGCGATGTTTTTGATGGCCTTGATCATGTTCGATATATTACCAGAATTGCATAAACACATTCTTAGGATTCTCAAACCTTTCGGACTCTCCAATAACAAATCCAATTCTAAATAGTGTCAAAACTCAACAATCCTGTAGTAGGATAGATTAATAGGTTTTGCAGGTGACCAAAAATTATGGATGCAGTGAAGCGTTTCCCCTCCGCAATGATATTGGCGATTCTATTATTCACTAGCATCTCTCCATTATTGACGCAGTCAAGTGCCGAGAACTCTACAGGAATTGAGATTTTACATACTGCAATTAATCCAGCAAATAATAACACATATTACTTGCTAAGTGAAGCTTCATGGACAGATTCTGCACAAGCAGCACGTGGTTTGGGTGGATTTTTAGTCACTGTAGATGATGCTGAAGAAAACGATTGGCTTTTTGATACATTTGCCGCATATGATAACCAAACAAGACATCTTTGGATTGGATTATCAGATACAGGTGTTGAAGGAGAATTCTATTGGCATGACGGAACTCCATTCTTTTACAGAAGTTGGGGTGAAGGTCAGCCTGGACAAGGCGGAGATGAAGATTATGTCCATATCACTGGTACCAATATGGGTAATATCCAACCGGGTGATTGGAATGACTTAGAAGATGACCCACAATATTTCCCTGTTTATGGAGTTGTTGAAGTTGGTCCAGGTGCAGATTATGCTCTTCGTTTTGATGGAATCAATGATTTTGTGGAAGCAGAAACCGATACGCAATTCGACCTAAATGGTTCCTTGACTATTTCTGCTGACGTATATCCATATACCTCAACTGGTACTCAATTTATCGCAATGCTTGGAGATTATGGCTATGGAATGTATCTCAACAACGGGCATCTTGCTTATGCTGATGAATATTCACTATCCAAGCATCCAATGACCGATGTCAATGTCACAGTACCAACAATGCAATGGTCAAATGTTGCAGTTGCATTAACAGAAGGATTGGGCGGTTCATTTTTCATTGATGGTCAATTAGTTGGCTCGTTTGATGCTTCACAAAGTAATATTCCGTCAGGAGACTTTGGTTCAAACTCCTGCTTTGAATCAGGCGAAGACTGTGATGAATTTATCATTGGTAAGATGGGTGCTGGATGTGATTGTAATTACTTTGAAGGCTTGATAGACAATGTTCGAGTTGACAGAGTAGATTATTCTCGTTCTAATAATTCAAATAATGAAACTGGTAATGAAACCGATGACGGAAATAATTCTGGAAATAATTCGGGTGGAACTTTGATGTTCACTGCCGAAGATACGATACCACCACCTACTTTACCAAATGTACATGGATATATTACCAATGAGACAGATGATTGGTTGGTTAATGTAACCCTTGTAAATGGTTCAGAGCTAACTTTATCATCCATTTCAATCAACTTAACTAATTATGAAGGAATTGATTTCAACTGTTCGAGTGAGCAAAATAATGGTCTTACGAGTGGATGTATTATTTTGACTGAAGATGATGATTTAACTTGGTCTGTAGGTGAAACTTTGACATTAGCAGAAAATGGTTCTCAAATTTGCCCTGAACAATGGTATAATACATCATCTCAATCTTCATCCTCACCATGTGAATTAACGATCACAATAAGTAACGATACGGGCGTAAATCTTGCTACATTATTAGTCCTTGCAGAGGACCACCAAGGACATGGTCAGGGGTCATCAATTGTTTCAGGCAGAGAATCTTCAAATATGTCAATAACTATTCCTGAAACAAATGAAAATACAGTATCATTGTGGACATTCCCTGAAGGTATTGGTGAAATAACCGCTGACCATAGTGGTCGAAATGGAACAATACATGGAGCCTCATGGGTAATGCCTGATGGAACAATTGTAGCTCAAGCAAAGGAATTGCTTAATGGACAAACTCTCAATGGTATCGACGCAAATGCTGGCGACCATTTACTCTATTTTGTAACCTTACCAGAATATACAAGGTCATTTGATATCTCTATGTGGTCTTGGTCAATTAGAGATGATGGTCAAAGCGCTGCCTACACTGTATATTCAGGGCATGATTCAGTTCCAAGCGCATGGGAGAATTATGCAAAAATTGATGCTGAATGGGGCTATATGTATGAGACTATGTCATGGCCTGAAGAAGGTGTTTGGTGGTTCGTATTAGTTGCTAATGAAGACGTAGAAGATTTGAGTATTTCTCCATATTGGGATGTTGCAGAAGCACCACCTTCATTGGACGAGATGACTCAATTAACTGACGGGATTGCTGTTACAGGCCAATCGATAGAAGGCAATATCTGGCAAGGAGAAGATAATGCTGATAATGGAGTTTTGTATTATTATGTAGAGGTCTTAGAACCACTTTCAGATTTGAGAATAAAGACATATGGCGGACGCGGCAATGCGGATTTAGCAATCTCTTATGGAGGACCTCCAGATCCATTTGACCAATTTATTGATTTTGAATTCATGGAATCGGGAAGTAATGCTGATGGAAGACAAATTGGGATACCAGATGATGACTCAAATGGCCAATCATCTAGCAAAGAAGACTGGTCAACTACTCAAGGAAACGATGAGGAAGTTCACTTGTATAATGTAGATGTAGGTACATATTATGTCATTGCATATACATATTTTAGAACCAATGATTTCACAATTATTGCAGAT
>DUCL01000169.1:0-392 GCA_012959845.1 Candidatus Poseidoniales archaeon | reverse complement strand
AGTTGGAGAGGCAGAATTGTTTATGAGGCACGAAAGTGCACCGACCCCTTCAACATTTGACATTAAATCTAACGCTCCAGGAGCGGGCGATAAGATTGGATTTAATGACCCGACACCTGGTGTTTGGTTTATCTTATTAGATTCTGAATATGTTTTCAGTGGAGTTAGCATTGTAGCAGATTTCAAGGACAGATATGTTTGGTCCTATGATGGAACACCTATTGAGTTGTTTAACAATGAAGAGATATCTGGAATTGAAGCACCAAAGGGTGAAGAGTTTTTCTTCTTCCTTGAATTAGAAAATCCAGGGGAATATTTAGAAATCTCAACTTATGGCGGAGATGGAATCTTAAATTTTGAAGTTGAAGGACAAACTTACTCTTTTGACTTTG
>DUCL01000168.1 GCA_012959845.1 Candidatus Poseidoniales archaeon | reverse complement strand
TCAGCGATTCGCCTAATTTCTATATCTGTATCTCTATTTCCTACAAGTTTGTTCAATACCGAACGTTGCATCCACAATATCGTTAATATTACCACTAAATGCCCCGCCATCATTACATTAGAAATCTCATCGAGTACTACCGTTAGCATTGCAACCGAGCCTGCATAGGCGTAACCGAATGACAGCCCCCAAGGAAGGGCACTATTTTGACTAAAAAAGGGTAATTTGGAATTGATGCCTCTTGATGTCAGAGTCCAGATTGCCATAAATACTGTAAATATCATCAACAGAACCTCTTCAATGAGTAATTCTGTACCACTAGATGTTATTGGGGCCATATCAATTTGACGCCAAATTGCCAATGCGTGCCAAGTAATGAAAGCCTGTGCCATCAATGTCCATTTCCAGGTAAACGCAGACATTGCAACATCTCTAGAAGCAGCAACTCTTGATTTCCATGACCAAACTACAGCAACAATATGTAATCCGATAGCCACCAAAATAAAGGGGAGATTCTTGATGATTATTGTTGCAGGAACTATTTCATCTCCTTGTAATAAGTGGAATATACAAACTCCAATGAATGCGACAAATAACATTGCAAGACCGTGTATTACTGCTTGGACCTTGGGGTTACCATTTTTTGCAGTTGATTGTGGAAGTTTAGCAGCGGAAATAGAGGCGATCCAATTTGAAAATGAGCGTCCTTGAATAATACTCCAAATGACGAATAACGAGGCGAGGGCAAGTGGAATTGTGCCCTTAAAAGCAGATAAAGCGCCATCGTTAGAGAATAGTGCTAGCAGCCCCCCCATAGCAAGACCAGATAACGCCAATGGGAAAATACAGATTCTAAAACTGAAAATAATTCTTTTTATTCGACTTATTTGACCGTCTGATGATTGCTCTTCATCACTCTCCTGCAACTCATTACTCGGGAGTTTTGTTATCCTTTGGACAAAATCTGTATTGGATAGAACTGCTGTTATCGCATATCCTATTGTAACCGAAGTAAAACACATCGCAGCAAATGTGGTCTGACTATCAAAGCCGGCAGTGATGTAAAAAGTAGTTGACAATATCACTATCAATGCAATATGCGGCAGTGTTTGAGGAGATAGTAAAGTCTTGATTAGACCCCAAATAGAAGTCTGCTGATTTGCCAGTTCAGTGAGCACGGAATTATCATTATGCTCAATATTTGTTTCAGAGTCAATTTGGGAGGCGTCAGCCTCTAACTCATCAGACACAGTTAGGGGGGGTTGGTCTTCCATTTTCAGTGTATGGCAAGAAATATTATGTGAAATCTAATTGAAGTAGTGCATCCTGCCTTGAAACATGGCAAAGAAACTGTCTAAGGCTCTGCGCGGTAAGAGGCGCTGGTTTGGAGTTGCGGTTTCGCCACAAGTAAAAGTACGTGGCGAGTTAGAAAATACCTTGGAACTATTGCAAGAAATATTGCACTGTGAAAAGAATTTGAAACTCATGGATTTCTTCAGGAGTAGCAGTGACGTCGCTAAGTCGGCACACACTAACTTAGAAAATTCATTACCATCTCATTCATTACAAGGGGATGAGGGTTTCGCGATAATTCAAGTCCCTCATGAGGTTTCAGCTGAGTTTAGAAAATTGCTTGACAATGAATCCGGTTATTCCGAATATTCAATGTTGAGTATTAGTATGAGTGGAAAAATTCGCTTGATTAGACAAAGGCTGAATTTGCCCAAGCCCAAGAGAACACATCGTTGAAACAAGTACATTCTCTATCACTATCTTCATCATGCCAATGCCAGTGGCATACAATATGTCCGGCGGAGGTACAGCACCAGCAATGAAAATGAGTGATGTTTTCATTTTGGTATCCATTTCAATATTAGTTGGCGCATTCATCATGCATTCTTGGGTTGATCCGGTTGAGATTAGCAATAATAATTCACATGCACTAAATATTGGTATGAGTGAAGGCGATGAAGTAAACATGCAATTCAGTGCATCAAATGCAACAACGGTGACAATCTCATTAGATGGTAAAGTTATTGAGGAAATCGCATTGGCAGAAGGGGCTAAAGAAAAATACCTATTTGCAGTAGAAGTTAGTGGAGACCACTCATTTGTTATTTCTGCCGAAGCAGATGATGATTCTGCCATTACAGAAGTTATTGTTTCGATTGACCGGCAATCAATGTTGGATAAAATTGTCTATCCAGTAGGACTCTTGCTATTGATATTTGGATTATACAAGCGTAAAGAAGAGATGGAATTGGAGCATTCTAGTGACGATATAATCGATGCAGAAATAGAATCTTAATCACTTCAAAATCAGTGATATTTTGGCCAAATCAAATCTTCTCCTTCATCAATGTCAATGATTTTTCCAGAATCAGTTCTCAATTGTAAGTGTCCATTCTCGCTTAGGCCAATAACTTCACAGTTATCTTTTCTATATATTGGATTGCCCAATGAAGCAACAGTATTGTTTATTTCATCAAGAGTAAGATTGAGTAGTTTTTTTGAAGAATAATTGGCAATCTCATTTCTTTGTTCTAGCAGTGAGGATAATGCTGCATTAATGACAGCAGAAAATTGTCTTAACTCAATATCTAAATTCAAACTTTGCTTTACGGTTGCAATCTTGAAATCTGGTCTATTTAGGGGCTCATCAGAGAACATGTTGACTCCGATTCCTAAAGCCATCCGAACCTCAGAAGCAATACTTCTCCCCTCGAGTAAAACACCTGCCACTTTGGCCCATTCTCCTCTCTCATTTTCTAACAGTACGTCATTAGGCCATTTGAGTCTAATTCTGTTATGGACTTCATCCTTTGAAAGCGCCCTAATCGCATCAATAACCGCAAGCCCTCCTACTAATTGAAAATCGGAATGAACCAATTCCCCTTTGCCATCATGAACTATCCAAGAGCCTGCAAATGCATTTGTTTCGCTTGACCAAGAACGTCCCCGCCTACCTCGCCCTTGAAGTTGCTTTTTTGCTTCGATGGAAGTGCCAATTGGCCCTCCTTTATCGAGCAACATTTTATTGGTAGAATCTACTTCATCATGTAGGCTAGTTGTGCAAAATGAGAATGGATGCCAAATGGCATAGACTGTCAATTCCTCACCATCCTCAAGTTGTTGACTGGAAAATTTACGACATGAGAGGCCATTTTTTAGGCAAATGCGCTTGGTATCATTTCCTCGTTGATTATTTGTAACGAGAATTAGTGCTATACCATTGCGCGTCATTAATTTGCCAGCGGAAATTAATTTCACCAGACGAGATACAAGTCCTATCGAGTCAGTATCAAGCAATGCTGCTTCTTCAAGCGGTCCAAGAACGCCATCGCTCGAAGTTGGCAATTCCAAATAAGGTAGATTCCAGATGATCAAATCATGGAGTTCTGGGCCAGACCATTGATTGATATCGCCATCTTCAATTGGTCCTGGACCGCCTTCACGCACCTCAATATCAATGTCTGCGACTTTTGCTGAGTGCCTAGATGACATCACTGCAAATGGATTGATGTCGCAGGCCCTTACTTTCCATCCATGGCGTGCGGCTAATAGTGACAATGCGCCGCTACCACAACCAATTTCAAGGCACCTTTTTCCGCGTCCAGCACCGAGCCTAATAATGGCATTAGCAAGTAAATCAGTGTCTTCTCTTGGAGGGTATACTGTTGGGGGTATGGTAAGTGTGAATGATTCCCCTTTTGGGGCTTGCCAAATAATTGATTTTATTGGCCGATTTAATCGTTCAATTTCTTGCACGGCACTCGAGAAATCAAAGGGGCCATCGTCCGCCATGTTGGTCCGAGGCAGTCATAGAACGAAGCCTTTATGCCTATGACCGTTCAACAGAATAATGCGCCCAACGGCTTGGATAGCGATATTCGCCCGACCAAACGCCAATTTTGGGAGCGAGCTTCGCCGATGCGAGGCGGCATTCTCCGTTGCCGCAACTTATATTAGTAGTAGGCCGGACGGCCCTAAAGCCCAAGTTGCTACTTTGGGCCTGTAGCTCAGTCAGGTAGAGCGTCGGACTTTTAATCCGATGGTCGCGGGTTCGAACCCCGTCAGGCCCGCCTGACTGAGTGGCAGGCTTGGGTGGAAACGGGGCACGGGGACTTGACATGGTGGTAAAGAGCGCAACAAAAAAGCGATTAATGGAACTGGGAGTCTCCGAAGAGTTTGCCCACAAATTAGCAACTGACCGAAACATGACCGATATCAAAGGTCTTTCTTCCGATGAGATTACTGCTATTTTGGGTGTTTCAAAGGATTCCGAACAATTCACCAATGTAATGTCTGTTATTGCAGAACAAGGTTCCCGTCGCAGAGCGGCAAAGAAGAGCAAGAAAATCACAATTCGTGCTAAGACTGTCGATGATTTTGACCGTCCTGAAATCACCTCTAGATTCAATGCATTGAATCATGTATTAGTGCCTCACCAAGAATTGATAGGTGCTGCAAATATCACCTCCGAGGAACAATTTGCAATCGAAAGCAAAGAACTTGGACCTTGGAATATTCTTGAACTTGATGAAGAAACACAATTGCCTCGTCTGGCAAAGGAACTTCTTCCAAAGGTTTTGATCTCCGACCCTGTCGTTCAAGCGATTAAAGAAACCGCTGAAAAGGCTGACATGGATGCCTTGGCTGCAGATGCAGACCACACACCACTTCCTGCTGGTTGGATTGCCGACCGCGTTATCAAGGTTATCCGCCGATCCCCGTCGGCTGGTAAGTCCATCGCATACCGTCTAATCGTAGAGGGTAACTGAGGGGAGGTGTCTATTATGCAAGAAATAATTCAATCATTTTTCAAAGAGCGCAGCCTGGTAAATCATCAATTAGCATCATATAACGACTGTATTCCCGCCGGTGACAGTACAATCTCTCGTATGGAGAAAATAATTCGCAATATTCGTGTCGGAACCGACGAAGAAATAGTTGACGATGAAGGTGGATACATCAAACTTGACGTAGTCGACCAAGAAATCGTCATTCGTCTCAAAGATATCCAACTCGGAAAGCCTACAATTAGAGAGGCTAATGGTGCAAACATGGATTCTACTCCAATGGAGTGCCGTCTACGAAAGTTGACATATATGTCTCCAGTTTCAATTAATTTCCAAATCTACCGTGCCGGTATTCCATCACCTCTCGAAGAGAGCGTTCAAGTTGGAAGTATGCCGATTATGATTCGTTCACGCCGATGTAACTTACATCCAGAGCACATTATCAGTGATAGAGTACTAGACCCAACCAGTTCTAGCGAAGACGCAGATTTGTGGAAGGACTTACTGCGCAAGAAGGGCGAAGACCCACTTGACCCTGGTGGCTATTTCATCATCAATGGAACAGAACGTGTTCTTATCTCAATGGAAGACCTAGCACCTAACAGAGTTACTGTTGAAATCAACAAGCGTTCTGTAAAGAAGACTGAAGTTGCTAAGATTTTCTCTCAGAAAGATGGTATGAGAAAACCATTGACTGTTGAAAAGCGTCGCGATGGAATGTTGATGGTTAAAATCAGCACAGTAGGAACAACACCTATTCCTGTAGTATTGCTAATGCGTGCTCTTGGAATTGAAAATGACCAAGAAGTATTCCAAGCAATCGCAGGACCAACTGAGACTTTCAAGTATATCGTTGCTAATATTAACGAAGTAAACGACAATGAAGAATACGCTGTTAACAATACTCTTGAATCACATGAATGGCTTCAGAAGAAATTCGCTGCAGGCCAACAACGCGAATACCGTGAAGCTCGAGTTAACCAACTCTTAGACCGAGAACTTCTTCCTCACTTGGGTGACCAAACCGAGGACCGTAAGAAGAAGGCTATCTTCCTTGGAAGAATAGTCCGCCAAGTTTTGGAAATGGCTATGACCAACCGTGAACCAAATGATAAGGATCACTACGCAAACAAGCGTGTTAGACTTGCAGGTGACTTGATTGAGGATTTATTCCGTGTATCATCTGGACAACTTGCTCGTGACCTAAAGTACCAACTTGAACGCCACCACAACCGTAAGAGAGAATTGAAGATTACCTCTTGCCTTCGTCCTGATGTTCTAACCTCTAAGATTATGCACGCATTGGCTACTGGTAACTGGGTAGGCGGTCGTTCTGGAGTTTCACAACTTCTAGACCGAACTACATACCTAGCAGCGCTATCTCACATGCGTCGTGTCACTTCTCCACTTGTGCGCAGCCAACCTCACTTCGAAGCACGTGACTTACACCCAACACAATGGGGCCGTCTATGTCCTAACGAGACACCTGAAGGTCAAAACTGTGGTTTGGTAAAGAACGCAGCTCAAATGATTGACATCTCAGAAAATATTGATGAGACCGAAATTAGAGAACGTCTCGACGAACTTGATGTAGTGCAACCTGATGACTGGACCAGCGGTGATAGAATTCACGTAAATGGTGACATTTATGGTGTACACAAGCGCGGTGCAAACTTGGTAAGACACTTCAAGTCGGCACGTCGTCGTGGTGTAATTCCATCAGAAGTATCTATCCGATTTGACAAAGCCAACAACGATATTTTCATCAACACAGATAAGGGTCGCATCCTAAGGCCTCTACTAATTCTATACGATGGAACACCTCGTTTAACCAATGAGCATTTGGAATCCCTCAGAAATGGCAAGATGTCATTCAAGGAATTGGTTAACGAAGGAATTGTCGAATGGGTCGACGCTGAAGAAGAAGAAGATTTGTACATCGCACCTCGTCCATTCATCACTCCTGAAATGGTTGAAGATGGCCCTCTAAAGGGCAGATTGGTAACCAATGAAGAAATCAAGTGGGTAAATCTCGGTGTTCCAGGTTCTAGTGAAGCGGAACTACTTGCTCGCGTCCGTTTGCCAAATGGCGATTGGGGTGAAGCAACTTTGATGGTACCATTGTTGTATACTGAAGAACACACACACGTTGAAATTGATCCACAATTGATTCATGGAGTATGTGCTTCATTGATTCCATACCCGGAACACAACTCAACACCTCGTGTTACTGGTGGAACTGCAATGGTTAAGCAATCTCTGGGTCTTCCTAGTGCTAACTACCGCCTGCGCCCAGATACACGTGCACACATTCTGCACTATCCACAACGTTCTATTACTCGTACACGTGCAATGTCGACAACAAATTTCGATGAGCGACCTGGTGGTCAAAACTACATCGTTGCGATTATGTCTCTACACGGATATAACATGCAAGACGCAGTAATTATGAACAAGGGTTCAGTTGACCGCGCTTTAGCACGTTCAACATTTAACAGAACTTACAACGCAGAACGAAGAAGATTCCCTGGTGGCCAAGAAGAATTGATTGAGAAGCCAGGTTCATCTCTGCAAGAAGTCAAGGGCATGAAGTCACCAGATGCATATAATCATCTAGAAGATGATGGTTTGCCAGTTCCTGAAATTGAATTGTCTGGTGGCGATGTTCTCGTCGGTAAGACCAGCCCTCCGCGATTCTTGGAAGAATCAACTGGTGGTGCATTCCTTACTGCTCAAGAGCGTAGAGAGTCATCTATGCTCGTTCGACATGGTGAGAAGGGTTGGGTTGACAATGTATATGTTACAGAATCACTAGACTCTGGACGTCTTGTCCGCGTAATGGTACGTAGCCACAAGATTCCTGAAGTTGGAGATAAATTCGCAAGTCGTCACGGTCAAAAAGGTGTTATTGGACGCCTTGTTGAACCTGAAGATATGCCGTTCACCTTAGATGGTGTAATTCCAGATCTAATCATTAACCCACACGCTATTCCATCACGAATGACAGTTGCTCACGTATTGGAAATGATTGGTGGTAAGGTTGGAGCTATGGAAGGACGCCGCATTGATGGTACTGCTTTCCGTGGTGAAAAAGAATCCAGCCTCCGCGATGGATTAGTTCGTAATGGTCTAAATCACACTGGACGAGAATTGATGATCAATGGTGAAACCGGTGAAGAATATCCGGCTGATATTTTCGTCGGTTGTATTTTCTACCAACGCCTTCACCACCTTGTATCTGCAAAGATACACGCACGTTCACGTGGTCGTGTTCAAATCTTAACACGCCAGCCTACAGAAGGTCGTGCTCGACAAGGTGGTCTGCGATTTGGTGAGATGGAACGTGATTGTTTGATTGCACATGGTGCTTCAATGGTTATCAAAGACCGTCTACTCGATGAATCCGACGGTATTGAAATGTATGTTTGTGCCGAGTCTGGTCACATCGCTTGGTATGATCCAAAGCGTAGAACATATGTCAGCCCTATCCATGGTGATGGTGCTGAAGTTTACAAGGTACAAACATCATATGCATTCAAGTTGCTCCTAGACGAAATGAAGAGTTTAGGTGTGGCCATGCGTCTCGAACTGGAGGACCAAAGATGAGTCAAAAAAGCACAATGATACCAAAGCGAATCGCACAGATTCGTTTCGGACTAATGGACCCGAATGAAATCCGTAAGATGTCCTCAGTTGAAGTTAAGACCGCTGATACTTACAAGGATGATGGACACGCATACAAGCAAGGTTTGATGGACCCTCACATGGGTGTTATTGAGCCAGGATTACTTTGTCCTACTGACAATTGTAAGTATGATGAATCACCGGGTCACTTTGGACATATTCAACTCGAATTACCAGTAATACACATCGGTTTCGTAAACTTGATCAAGACCGCTTTGAAGGCTACATGCAATAATTGTAACAAGATTCTATTGCACGGTGAAGCAGGTTCTTCCCCAGCAAATGACGAGCATTCTGAACAAGATTACTTCCGTCTAAGAATTCGTGATATTATCACCAAGCACGGTGTTGGTTCAACAGAATTTACTAAGATTATCAAGGAAGTTGAGAAGGTAACTTCTGGTGTAAAGAGAAAGCAATGTATGCACTGTGATCAATTGCAGGGCAAGGTTATTCTTGACAAACCAACTACTTTCAAAGAGCGAATTGACAATGCTGGTACTGGAAAAGAAACTGAAAGAAAACTGAACCCACGTGATGTTAGAGAATGGCTTCGTGGCATTCCTTCAGAACACTTAATTTTTATTGGTATGGACAAGGATAACCGTCCTGAATGGATTGTTCTCAAAGCATTGCCTGTACCTCCAATTACTGTTCGCCCATCCATTACTTTGGATAGTGGTGACCGTTCAGAAGACGATTTAACACACAAGTTAGTCGATGTACTGCGAATTAATCAACGTCTAAGAGAAAACCGTGATACCGGTGCTCCACAATTGATTGTTGAGGACTTGTGGGAACTTCTACAATACCATATTACTACCTACTTTGACAACCAAACAGCTGGAATTCCACCTGCACGTCATCGTTCAGGCCGTACATTGAAGACTTTGACACAACGCTTGAAGGGTAAGGAAGGACGATTCCGTTCTAACCTATCTGGTAAGCGTGTTAACTTCTGTGCTCGTTCAGTTATCTCACCAGACCCATACCTCAGTGTAAACGAGGTTGGTGTCCCATTGGTAACCGCTAAGGAATTAACAGTTCCAATTCGTGTTACTTCAAGAAACAGAGAACAAATGAGACAAATGATTCTACGTGGTCCTGATGTTCACCCTGGTGTTAACTACATCATCCGTGGTGACGGCCGTCGTGTTCGTATCAATGCCCGCAGCCGTTTGATCAATGCTGGATTCCGTTGTGGAAACCCAGAATGCCGTGAGAATGGAGCAGAAAACACTCTGCGTCCTGACCTTCATTCCGTACTTCATGCCCCGAATTTCCTCCCAGGTTTGGTAATCCGTAAGGAAACCTCACTTGGAATTGATGGTTCAGTCGCTGAAGAAACATATGTTGTTGACGATGAAGCAACTATCGCTAACCTTCGTGGTGAAGATAAAGATGGACACCCTCTAGAAGAAGGTGACCCTCGTGCAGTTCTACACAACCGTTGGAAGTGGGAGCTGGCGCAATCTGATAAGATGCATCCAGAGCCAATACCAGAAGAACTCTCAATTTCTTGCCCACACTGTGGAAGCCCTGAAGATGAATGGGGAGAAGACCGTACATTTGTTGAAGACCGTTTGTCTACAGTTGATAGAAATGGAAACCCGAAACCAGGTATGTTGGTAGAACGTCACTTAATCGATAAGGATGTTGTAATTTTCAACAGACAGCCTTCACTTCACAGAATGTCTATGATGGTTCACGAAGTTCGTGTAATGGAAGGACGTACATTCCGATTCAACCTAGCGGTTTGTACTCCATATAACGCTGACTTTGACGGTGACGAAATGAACTTGCACATTATTCAATCTGAAGAGGCTCGTGCAGAGGCTAAGATTTTGATGCGAGTGCAAGAACACATCCTAACCCCACGTTATGGCGGTGCTGTTATCGGTGGAATACACGATCACATCTCAGGTGCTTATCTATTGACACGCCCAGGTACACTAATTTCATTCAAACATGGTTTGGAAATGCTTGGAAGTATCGGTTGGACAAAAGAACTACCGGAGGTTGTTAAGGATGAAAATGGAAATGATGCATTCCGTGGTACGGATATCATTTCATTGATTGTTCCTGACGACATCAATATTCGCTTCCGCAGTCGTTCTAATGATGATGTAGTGATTAAGGACGGAAATGTTTCTGGTACTCTCGATAAGCGCGCTATTGGTGCTGAAGATGGACGTCTACTGGACCAAATTGTTCAGACCAAGGGGCCTGAATTAGGTGCGAAATTCTTGGATGATTTCACCAGATTAACAATTGCAGCTTGTACTTCTCTTGGATTTACTACTGGTATTGATGATGAAGATTTGAGCAATGAAGCATTGAACGCCATTGAGAAGGCAAATGCAGATGCGCGACAATTGGTTACTGATGAACTAGAAAAATTCGGTAAGGATGGACGTGGATACGAAACCAGACCTGGACGTACAACCCGTGAAACTCTTGAAGAGAATATCATGGTAATGTTGGATGAAGGTAAGCAAACTGCTGGTGATATTGCAAAGGATGAACTAAATCAATCGGGTTCAACTAACGCTGCGGTTAACATGGCGATTTCTGGAGCACGTGGTTCAATGGACAACTTGACAATGATGGCAGGTTCTATCGGCCAAGCAAAGGTTCGGGGTAAGCGTCTAGAACGTGGATACCTAGACCGTGTTCTTCCTCACTTCAAACGTGGAGGCCGTGGTGCAAGTGAAAGAGGTTTCATCGATTCTTCTTTCAAGCGTGGATTAAGGCCAACAGAGTTCTTTATGCTCTCTGTTTCAGGTCGTGAATCCCTTGTAGATACAGCGGTTCGTACATCCAAGTCCGGATATATGCAACGCCGTTTGATTAACGCAATGGATGACCTAAAAGTCAACAACGATGATATGCTATCTGTGCGTAATACTGCAAACCGTATCATTCAATTCTCTTATGGAGAAGATGGTATCGACCCTTCAAGAGGTGTTCACGGTTCTCCGTTTAACATCGATGTAATTGTAGATAACGCCCTTGGAACTGAAGGAAAAACTGTTATTGATAGAGAGTCTTTTGAGCATGAAGTCGCAGAAGATGATCTCGGTGCATGGGAAGATGCAACTGAACATGATGGAGGTGAAAACTGATGGTAGTAAAGAGCGCAACCAAGAAGAAGTTAATGGATTTGGGTATTGCAGATAACTATGCCCACGTCCTCGCAGATGACAAGAAATGGGACGATGTCAAAATTTTGACTTCGCAACAAATTGCTCAAATTTGTGAAACCGATTCAGAAACAGGCGATACAATTCATACAATTATTATCGGTGCGACCAAGAAAGGGCATGATCAAAGTAGTGAATCAACCGGTCCTGTTACCAATGTCAAGCTAAAGAAGGCAAAGAAGCGGTCAACTATCAAGACTGCTGTCGATATGGAAATCTATGATGTTGAATCGAAATTGCTTTCATATGTAGATCCATTAGGTGATGAGCAAGTCTTCAAAGCATTAGTCGATGCAGTTGAAAAATCTGGTAGTATTCGTTTTACTGACCGAATTTTCCATGACTTAACTCAAGCAATTCACGACAGAGGAATCAATAAACTAACCAAGCCACAGGCAAAGAAAGTAATTGCAGGTTCCATCGAAGCACTTGAGCGTGCAAGTATTGACCCATTCGAGGCTGCTGGAATTATTACGGCACAATCTATTGGTGAACCAGGTACGCAGATGACTTTGCGTACTTTCCACTATGCGGGTGTTGCTACAATTAACGTCACCATGGGTCTTCCACGTATTATTGAAGTGGTCGATGCCCGAAAGGTTCCACAGACACCAACAATGACAATCCGTTTGACTGAAGATAAGAAAAACTCTGCAGAAGAAGCCAAGAAATTGGCAGCTGGTATTGAAGTGACAACAACCGTCAACATCGCTTCACTTGAAACAGACGTTGCTCAAAGAAGATTAGTTTTGAAATTGAACAAGGGAATGCTCAAGCAAAAGGGAATGACTGAATTGGAAGTTAAGGATAAATTGGAAAGAGCAACAAGACTCTATGTTCAAGCAGATAAGGAAAAGAAGCCTTCTACTTTGACATTGATTCCAGGAATTCACAGTGCAGAAGATTTGGCAGAACTGGCAGATAACCCACCATCTTATACAATGCTACTTCAATTGGAAGAGAAGATTAGAGATATGCGTTTGAAGGGTATTCCAAATGTTCTTCGTGCAAATGTACAATTGGATGACAAGACTGGAGAGTATTATCTTTCTACAATCGGTTCAAATCTTTCACGTGTAAGCGAACTTGAAACAATTGACCGCTCTAGAACTTATACCAATAATATTCTTGAAATATACAATTATCTTGGTATTGAAGCGGCTAGGCAAGCGATTATCAACGAATTGCAATCCACTCTAGATGGGGCTCGTCTTGAAGTAGATGTTCGTCACTTGTTGATGGTTGCTGATGTAATGACTTCAGAAGGCGAAGTTCGTGCTATTGGCCGTCACGGTGTATCTGGTTCAAAGCACAGTATTCTTGCTCGTGCTGCATTCGAAGTTACTGTTAATCACTTGCTCAAGGCCGGTATTATCGGTGAGAAGGATTACCTTACAGGTGTTGCAGAGAACATTATTGTCGGTCAACCAATTTCACTTGGTACCGGTAGTGTAGAATTGTTCTACATCCCTGAATGAATTTCCACCCCATGAGAAACAAATGTGGAGTATGGAGGAATAAAAATGGATTTAAGCCGACAATTAAAAAATGCAAATACAACTGGAAACCTACTGTTTGGACAACGCCAAACCATCGATGCTTGCGCACGTGGTGAAGCAAAGTTGATCATCCTTGCAGCAAACTGCCCGCCTGAATATATTGATGCGCTTCATGCATCACATCCAGAGGTCACAATGTACCGAACAACTCAAGTAAATCGTGAACTCGGTGTCGCTTGCGGTAAGCCGTTTTCAGTTTCAACTATCTGTGTTGTAGATGCAGGCGATAGTAGTTTGTTAACACTTGATAACAATATCGAGTGAGCAATATTTGCGTGATTTTACCAGTATTTAGAGCGAAAGCAAGGCAAACTGATAGTGCAAGGATTGATGTTCTATTGATACAACCGATGCCCATGCGCAGTCTATCTCAGAGTGTAATTGCCCGCAGTCTAATTGTAATTCTACTATTTTCAGTACTTACGCCAATATTGTTGTATGATGAGAAAGTTGTTGAAGAAAAAGAATTAGATGAATTAGAAGAACTTGATATTTTGTCTGCTTCTGGTAGAGCAAAAGCAAATCATTACCTAACCAAAGGCGGTGGTTCAGGATTTGAATATGCTTCGGTGATGGCTGGATTTGGTAATGGAAATATTGTTGCTGGTGACTTTGGTGGTACGACATCATATGTGGCAACATTTGGACTACATTCTATCAGTCCTACTAGTCCATATCATACAGCATGTGCACAACAACTTGGCAGATATTGCGAATTTTTCTTAGGTTCTGTCGACCATTCTAATGGTTACTCATTTGTCAATGACGTAGGTGCCGGCATGGGTGGTGAAGCGGTAATAGGTGGATTTTACTCAGGTTCAGTGCAATTTGGAATTCAAAGTATTACCAGTCAAGCAGGTGATGGTTATCTTGCAAAAACCGACCCATTTGGGAACTTTATGTGGGCACATTCCCATGCAACTACTGGAACAAATAACAATACAAGTTCGGTCGATGCAGTTGAACTTGACATGAATGGAGACATTATCATTGCAGGCGCATTTAATGGTAATACAGATTTTGGTGGTACAATTATTAGCGCTTCTTCTCCCTCACTTTATGTTGCAAAATATGATGGCAATAATGGTCAATTGATATGGGTAATGGACGGTGGTACGGGTTCAACAGGTATTCTTGACCTACATGTCTCTATGACCGGAGAAATTATTGTAGGCGGATACGCTCAAAATGCAATTACCTTTGGCCAGCAATTATATTCTAATGCAGGATTAGTTGATTCGTTCATTTTAGAACTTGACACAAATGGAGTAGTAGTTTCATTAGATGGTTATGGAGTTCCAAATGAACAAGTCATTATCTTCAGTATTGCCGAAGACATGACTGGAAATTTGTATTTGGCAGGTGGATTTGGAGGAACACTGCAGGGTCCAGGTTGGTCATTATCGGCTTCCCAAGGCAACCTAGATGCATTCTTGATAATGGAGCCTCCAAGCGGTAATGGTTGGGCAGAATCTGGTGGTTCATCTTCAAATGATTCATTTAGTGATGTTGCACTTTTATCGTCAGGCGAAGTTATTGTCACAACAACAATTAGCAGTACTTTTACCGCAGGAACACTTACTGCAACTCCTACCGGTGGTGGAGATATTTTATTGGGCGGCATAGACTCAACCGGTGTTTGGTCTTGGTTGGATACTACTGGAAGTTCGGGAGATGAAACTGGTAGAGCTTTGAGTGTCAATATGTCCGATATTGTTACCGTTGCAGGAGGATTTGATGGGACAGTGACGAAAGGAACTTATTCAGTATCTTCTGCAGGACAATTTAACGTATTGCTTTGGGCATTTGACCCTGTGACAAAGCAGGACATGGATAATGATGGAATTCCAGATGTAAATGATAACTGTCCATCCGATTCAAACCCTACGCAAGCAAATACTGATTTTGATAGTGAAGGCGATGCCTGTGATTCTGATGATGATAATGATGGCCTAACCGATAATTTCCCAGATAATTGTCCACGCGGTGGCGCATATAATTGGACAAGTACTCAAGATACTGCAAATCCATCCGCCTCAACCGATTGGGATAATGATGGATGTAAGGATGATACAGAAGACTTGGACGATGATAACGATCTGATTGAAGATACAAACGATATGTGTCCATGGACGGAATACAATCCACCACGCCCGACTTGGGTTTCTAACCAAACTACAGATGTTGATGGAGATGGTTGCCGTGATAGTGATGAAGATTTAGACGATGATGGTGACTCAATTGACGATGTAATGGACGATTGTCCAACAATAGCAGGTGACTCTACTCTTGGAGAACAAGGTTGTATTGACCAAGACGGTGACGGCTGGTCTGATTCGTTTGATGACTGCCCAACACAAGCAGGTAACTCCACTTTGGGTGGAAAGAATGCTTGCCCTGATACAGACGCTGATGGCTGGGCTGATGTCGATGATGCATTCCCTAACGAAATTTCTCAATGGGCAGATTCCGATGGAGATGGATTTGGAGATAATTCACAAGGCGTTTCCGCAGATGATTGTCCAAGCATGGCTGGGACTTCAACACAAGACCGCTTAGGTTGCTTTGATGCTGATGAAGACGGATATTCAGATGCTGATCCATCTTGGACCACTGAAGACGGTGCTGATGCATTCGCAAATGAACCATCACAGTGGTCAGATTATGATGAAGATGGATTTGGTGACAATTGGGCAAATATGAGTTGGACTGATAGGAGTACAATGTGGCCAGGAGAGTATCATGCTGATGCAGTTGGGCAGGATTTCTGTCCAACTAATTCAGGAACTTCAACCGAAGGTGGATTCCTTGGTTGCCCAGATTCAGATGATGATGGCTGGTATGATACAATCGATGACCTTCCTCAAGAGAGTACACAATGGATTGATTCCGATGGAGATGGCTATGGAGATGATGCGGAAGGCAATGAGCCTGATGCTTGTCCTTCAATAGCTGGAAATTCAACTGAAATCAACTTTGGATGTTTAGATTCAGATGGAGATGGCTATGCAGATGCTGATGACATATTCGAGAATGAAAAATCCCAATGGAATGATACAGACGCTGATGGATATGGTGATAATCCAAATGGAATAACTCCTGATGCCTGTCCAACAAGTGATTGGAAATTTGAAGGTAAGTCCAATATTGACCGATTAGGCTGCCCCGATTCAGATGTTGACGGCATATCTAATCCAGATTCTGAATGGACAATTGACATGGGTGCAGATGCATGTCCAAATACCTATGGCAATTCATCCAATGATAGAGTTGGATGCTATGATGCAGATGGTGATGGATGGTCAAACCCAACTGCGGATTGGACCATAG
>DUCL01000167.1:2094-2809 GCA_012959845.1 Candidatus Poseidoniales archaeon | reverse complement strand
GTCGAGGTTGCTAAAATATATGCAACCGCACAAATCCACTGTTCGCCTAGCAAGTATTTGTTCGGTGCTAAACAAGATTTGGGATTTAGCCCCCCCACTACTGATTGGTTTGGCTGTTGATATTGTAGTTCTCAAAGAAAATTCGTATTTGGCGGGCTTTGGTTTTGCTAATCCGATGCAACAACTAATTTTCCTCTCTGTTCTGACTTTCGCTATCTGGGGACTTGAATCATTATTCGAATATTTCTTTGCAATTCTATGGCGTAACTTGGCACAAACAGTTCAACATGAGATGAGAGTTGAGACTTTTCAACATCTGCAAAAACAGGGCAGTGGTTGGTTTGATAAGCGGCAAAAGGGCGATTTATTGGCGATACTCAATGATGATGTCAACCAACTTGAAAGGTTCTTAGACAAAGGTGCTAACGACATATTACAAGTTGCTACAACCGTCGTAATCGTCTCTACTGTTTTCTTGATTATTTCTTGGCAGGTTGCATTATTCGCAGTTCTTCCAATCCCTATTATTTTGTGGGGCTCTTTCCGTTATCAGAAATCACTGGAGCCGCGTTATGCAGAAGTTAGGCATGCTGCCGGTCAAATGAATGCACTATTAGAAAACGATTTGAGCGGAATGACAACGATTCAATCCTTCACTGCAGAGGCGAGAGAGACTCGCCGAGTCGCAGAATTAAGTCAGCAATACAGAATGGCC
>DUCL01000167.1:0-1930 GCA_012959845.1 Candidatus Poseidoniales archaeon | reverse complement strand
AGTTTTCATGACTCAAAGATTGCTTTGGCCACTTACTCGTCTTGGTGAAACTTTTGACTTATATCAGCGAGCGATGGCCAGTAGTACGCGGGTTTTGGATTTACTAAATAGTCCGATTGAAATTACTGAAGGCGATTATATTGCAACTAGAGATGATGCTAAGGTTTCTGATATTGTAATGAATAATGTCAGTTTTTGTTATAGTGATAGAGAGCCGTTATTTACAGATTTGAACCTAACTATTTCCGCTGGCCAGACCCTTGGTGTGGTCGGGGCTACCGGTGCTGGAAAATCTACACTGACGCGATTGTTGTTGAGATTTTCCGATATTGGCGGTGGCAAAATTGAATGGGTTGGCAAGTCAACTCAACAGTGGTCCTTGTCTTGTTTGCGCTCGAATATTTCACTGGTCGACCAACATGTGACATTATTCCCAACCACTATTGCAGAGAATATCAGATATGGTAAGGCCGATGCTGGTGATGAGGAAGTTTGGGCGGCTGCTGATGTTGCTGAAGCAAGGGAATTTGTTGAACAGTTGCCGAGTGGCTGGGATACATTGGTTGGTGAAGGTGGATATCGTTTGAGTGGTGGACAGCGTCAGCGTATTGCTATTGCAAGAGCTGTTCTCAAGGATGCTCCTTTGTTGATTTTAGATGAAGCGACCTCTGCTGTAGATAATGAAACAGAGGCTGCATTACAACGTTCAATCGCAAAAATTTCCGATAATAGAACTACTATGATCATCGCACATCGCCTCTCAACGATTCGTTATGCTAATCGGATTATTGTTCTGGATGACGGCAAAATTGTCGAGAGTGGTGAACATCAACAATTGGTTGATTTGGGTGGCATATACGCTCGCTTGTGGGCGGTTCAAACAGGTGAAGTTCTAACCGATTAATCATTAATTATTGGTTTTGGGTATTTTGCAAAGGGTTTTTGATTACATCTCCACTGTCAAGGCTATGAGCGATAACTCGGGCGATGACGAACAACAATGGACACTGAACGATTCTATGCAAAAACTAGCATCTTGCCTAGAAGAAAATGACCTTTCTATTGATGATTTATTTGCACAAATAGATAGTGATTCTGATGGTTCAATCAACGGACCTGAATTGCATAAAGGCTTGCAAACACTTGCTGGAGAATCTCTTTCACCGAGTCAAGTCTCATCGATAATCAAAGCCTTTGATATTAATGAAGACAATCGCATTGATGTTGAAGAACTTCGTGCTGCTTTCGCAGGAATGCAAGACGATTCTGCAGAATAATAATTCTTTTGATGAAGCGTTATTTTTTGCGCGTTTTTGCTAAATCCTGTATTGGGGCTCACCAACCGCCAAATTCGAAGTACGAATAGTAGTATATTGAAAGAAACCAAATGGCTGTATCAGTAATTAATCCAGCTAATACTGCATAAAGAATACTTTTGCTTTTTTTACTAATTCCAATGATTAGAATAATGGCTAAAGCGATAATGGCTACAATTGGTGAAACAAGCCACATATCTATTCCAGTCCACTCTAATTCATAATTGTCCGATACCACACCCAATACTGCAATATGACCTGGTACAGAAAAAAGCAAGGAGGGTATGAGATAATACTTGCGAAATGTCGCCTTTGAAGATGTCCAATCGCTTTGAGTTGAAGTGTTAATTGCCTGATTATTATCCATTAGGCCTGCCCCGGAAAGAGGTGTTGGCTGTGCTATATTGCCAACTAAAAATGAGGCTGGGGGCTCGTTTTGAGGTTGACCACTGACTCCTTCCATGGTCAATAATACAAAAATTAGGCGTTAAACTTATTGCCGGTTATCACTGAAAATAAGTGAGTCGTGTAAATAGAATTATTCTGTGATAGCTTTTGAAGATTTGTACTTTTTTATTTTCTTCATCAATACTCGAGAAAATACCATAGAACAT
>DUCL01000166.1 GCA_012959845.1 Candidatus Poseidoniales archaeon | reverse complement strand
ATAATCCGCCTTCATCTACGAGTTCTTCTGCTGTTGGAGGCGTAGTTGATTGTCCTGGTCCTTCATTACCAAGTCCTAGATCTGCTGGGTCAATTCCAGCATCAATTAGTTCCTGTTCCAAATCTGCAGTGTCATGAGTACTGACATCAACAATTTCTTCAAGTGTGCTTTGTCCTGACGCAGTCGTTGAACCATCTACTGCACCTTGTCCAGTAACGTAGTTGATGCTTACAGGAATTGTTGGTGGGTTGTCCATTGCAGCAGTTGTAGGTCCAAACATTGTTTGCCATTCATTTGCTGTTTCATCGTGAACATATACTCCAAGTCCAACAATTGTAGCATGTTCATTACTCCATAGGAATACTCCTTTACCATCATCGTAAGGGAAGGTTTCACTTGGTTCTAAGTTATCAAATACTTGCTCCATATTCTGACCAAATGATTCCAATACACTTTCAAAGTTAGAATTCATAAAGGCATCTGCGATATCCTCCAGTTTCTGACTTGGTTGTGGTTCGTCTTCAACGGAAAATTCTTCTGATGTATCTGAGGAATATAGAGCCCCAGTATCGTCATAAATATCTACTACAACTACATAATCCCCTTCTGCTGTAACTGCTAAATTGTCATCAAAATATGCACCCCAATCATTACCATCAATCGCGTGAGTGACAGAGTCTGTTGCAGTGGTAGAACCTACTTCCATTACTGAAATCTCAGCTGTGTATCCTGTACTACCATAAGTATCTTCAATATGAATTCCAGTTTCAACACTCAAACCTTCTCCATCATATGCATCGATACGATAAACATACATTCCAATATGTTCACAATAATTGTACGTGGATTCTGTATTACCGTATGAATCTTCAAGTGTAATGTCCAAACAAATACCTGATGTAGAAGAAAGTCCTGCAGGCATAAGGGAAGTATAAGCGGAGTTATCGGAAGCAGTCACATCTTCGAGCAAACTAGTGACAATGTTTCCATTATAATCTGTAACAATTATTTCAACTGAATAAACAATTCCTTCATCATCGCCATCGTAGCAATCACTAGTGCCATCATTTACTTGATGTATCCAAGGTTGTGAACCATCTTGGCAATCAAACCAATTTACTTCTCCCCCGACACAAGATGCCCCAATATCCCAAACTTGACAATCGTCAGAGGTATCAATTGGTGTGTTCATGTCCAGCCATTGCTCATCCGCTCCATCATAACAGTCGCCCCAGTCATCATTTACATACTCAAAATCAATGGTTGAGCCATCTCCACAAATGAAGTTTGGGCTAGCTATTAAATTATCAAAATTAATCCCATATCCTAGATCATCATCATCACTACCATAATTAAACCATGGGTGACCAAGCAAAACATCTTCATCAGAATTGTCTCCACAATCATTCCAGCCATCGTTTACTACCCATTCGTAAACTTCGTTACCATTGTCACAAAGATACATTTCTTCTTCATAATATTCTTCACTACCACCTTCAGCTAATCCCCAAGGGTTTAGTTCTCCGAGTTCCATGTCTAATTCGTCTGCAATATCTTCGCCAAATGTTTCTAAGGTTTCTGTCATTGAAGCTTCAAGAACATGCCCCATCATCCAGGACATCAAAGGGTTAACTGGGCCACAACTGTTACAGAATCTAACAGTCGTTGAACTGCCATCTCCTAAATCAACTGAAATTGAATCATCCATATCAAAATACATGCCACTATATGCTAACTCAGATTCTGTGATCTCAAAGACTCCTGAATTAGAGAGGGTGTCTGAAAGACTGAAATCAAATTCGCCTGCAGCCATTCCGAACTCTTCAGTTGGAATACCTGATAAATCAAAATTATAATTCATAGAAGCGGAATAAGTTCCATCCATTTCACCGCATTCATCGTTGACATCAGCCCACAATTCTGTTGAACCTGTTTCAACACATTCCCAGTCTGTATTGCTTTGAGTTGAAACAATAGCGTATAACTCACTGCCCTCATTTAATCTCCATTCTGTGTGAGAAGAGTCTAGGCCAATATCTGCGCTTGCACTGATTCCAAAGTCAATATCAAGAAGTTCTCCGCCACCTTCAATTTCTGCGATTACTATTAATTCTGCACCCATTCCTGCATTTACTGCGAAATCCAAATCTGCACCAACCAATTCACCGGTGGTGTCATCAAAATATTCAACATATAGTGCATCTACTGTAAATGTGTTATCAATATCATAACTTGCTTCTATATCAAATCCAGTAGTGTCCGGAGAGCCAAAGGTTGTCTCATTCCATTGTGTATACAATGCTGAATCTGCCAACATCCCATGTCTAATTGTCAAATCTGTTGTTCTTGACCAAACATCTCCGCTAATACCATTAACGGTTTGCGCGGTATGGTCTTCTTCTGATAACACATACATATTTGATGCACCAGTTGTAATTTCTGCAACGATGAGATCAAATCCTGCTGACGTTGCAGCATCCATTACATCTCTAAGAATGTCATTGAAATCTAAGTCAGTGAATCCTTCGATATCACCGTCTAGGTTAGACCAATCATATTCAATTCCATATGAAACTACATTTGTCGGGGTTGAAGCCATGGCACCTTGCGGTACGACGGATAAGGCTAATAATATCGCCAAAAGGACGACGGAAACTGTTCGCTGTGACTGCTTCATAAATGCTACAGAGTTGCACTACATCATAAAAGTTAGCCCAACAATATTTATTCAATATATTCGATTATTAGTAGATATTCTCTTTTTGTCCAAAGCGAAAGCCAATGCTGTAAATCACTCTCTATTCCTGCTGATGAAACACGACAACCGCAAGC
>DUCL01000165.1 GCA_012959845.1 Candidatus Poseidoniales archaeon | reverse complement strand
ATTGTGCGTAAATCCAAAGCCAATATTCCGCAAAAAACTGATGCTTTGTTTGACCAGATGCCGCTACCTGCGCTAGCACCAATCACTGTACCGGTTGTTGCGCCTGTAATGGCGCCTGTCGTTGGGCCGGCAATACCAGCTGAAGGTATTCCACCTGGTTGGACGATGGAACAGTGGAATTATTACGGCCAACAATGGTTAATTGATCACGGTGAATTGCGATAATGATATGCGCCAAAGTGAAGATTGTCAAAATATCAAAACATTACAACTCAATTTGAGGGTGGAGTTCTTGAAGGGGCCGCGCTTGGATTAACTGATACCATGTCTAAATCTCAAGAGAAGAGTTCATTTTTCCGAATGTGGGTGATGAGGCAATATTGGAGGATGCAGCAATCACAAGCAATAGTGAGTCTGTTACTTTGGGGAACTACAATCACGCTATTGGTGTGGCCTTTGATTTCTTGGAGATTCTCATCAAGTTGTAATACAGATATTTGCTTTTCAGAAAATATAGCAGGTATTCCAAGCGCCTACATCGGGCTAACGGTGATTTTCTTTTCAGTGATGTTTGTGGTGTTATCTATTGGTTTTCTTTACGATCAAGTATTTTCCCTGTGGACCGAATGGCGAAATGTCGATATGGAACGCAACCCCTTTGCAACCTACGCACTTGCCCCAATATGGGTGATGTCGGTTGCTTTGCAAGCAGAAATTCTGAAGCGAACTTCTTCTCAAGATGAGGAAATTGTTGAGCAGGCAGACTGGTGCCTTCGGTGGTGTGAAGCATATACAGAAGGTGAAATGTTCGCCCGAGCTGTACAGAGATGGGACAAGGACTTTGGAGAAACTCCAACTTTTTGGTTTACTTCAGATGAAGCAATGCAGCGAGCACGAGAAGTAATAATTCCCGATGAAGTTTGAGCCACTCGAATCGGTTATTGCGCAAAACCTAATTTATGCATAAGCATTTTTTGTTTTCTTCGTAATCGTTGAAAGAAACTTCCAGTGATGTACTTCTTCCATTGTTTTGGAACAGCAGCACGACTCTTTTGAAGGTCTTTGGTTTCCAACCAAACACCATAATCCAAGTAAATATTTTCTCGTCCATTGACGCAAACTGCATGTAATGGAACATGTGTATTGCTAAACGTTTCCAAAGAGGGAATATGGGATTGTTCAATCAAATCATCGCGAATAAAAAAGGCATCATGATGTCTGGCAGTGGAATAACATCCAGCATACACCAATGAATATCCGTGATTTCGGGCCATCATATTCAGTGCTTTGAGCGAAGAGCCCATTACACGATCCATGTGCCAAAACTCATCCTTATCGTTTGGAAAAGCCATCGCCGCATCAATCGGAAAGTTAGGATTGAATTCCACACTGAAGAAACTCGGACGGTAATTTTTCAATAGAGCGTCGGTCACCCAAATATCGGTTGAGTCTAAGTCGATGGAAATATATCCTGGCTCCTTCGGAACATCATATTGTTGAAAGAGTTCGCAGATATTTTCACTGGTAATGAAATGGCGGTGCAGATTTATGTCTGGATTGTGGCAGTTTCCATCCATAAGAAGGTGGTCCCATTTCCGTTCATGAACCAAATATTTGGTGTTTGGCAGACAATCGTCCCAACTGGTTGAATCGTATCCGAATTCAATACAATATTTGTTACTGATTTCAATATGCTCGCAGATGAAGTCAATCACACCGTCTTGCATTCCTTGTGATGAATGGCGTGATTCATGTTCTGATATCCTTGAAATCCAATTCCGTTGGGTCATAGAACTCACTCCATTTGTAAAGGTGAGTGGTTTATGAAATATATGTTCGCATTGTGCGAGTCTTATAGAACACTGTCAAGCATAGCCAACAATGTATATGGTTTGCTTGAAGCAAATGTTATGTTCGAAATCCTTCGAGTCGTTCCAATTCGACAATTCGCTCTAGTGTCGACGGCTGGAATGTTGCTTTGATCTGTTGGTCATTTTGTCCTTCAAAAACATTAGTGGCATTCAAGGAGGTCGTTTGAGTGCCCGGAATGACATCGAAATGGAGGCTCTCTTGAGCAACTTGGGAAATTGGAATTTTATTTTCAATTGCAAGGTAGGTCAACCAAAGATCATCATTTCGAGGACATGTTTCTCTAAATCCTTGACCAACATCGCGCATAAGTTGAAGAAATGAGGGTGGAAAAAGAACACCCGATACACATGTTGCAAAATTGAGATTGCTGGGCTTTCCCAATCCAGGTGGCCATGTATCGTATGCAGTCAAACTCATTCCATCATCTGCAACAACCATCCTATGAGCCCGATAGGCGTGGACACTTACTGGGTCAGAAGTAAAACACGCATTCAATCGCTCTAACCACCAGCGCGGATAGAGTATGTCGTCATCGGCGACAACATGAGGGGCTGAAAATGAAGGTGCATTGACAATCCAAGGTTGAATTTTGGTATGGGGGCCGAGGTTTTCTGAAAGGTGGATTTCCAAGCCTCTTCGTTGTAGACGTTGCAGGGTTTTCAGTGGATTGTTGACGTGGTCTTCCACATCCAAATGTAGCATTAAACGCGATGGTTTGAGAGAACCTCGTGCAATGCTTTCTATGGCCAAAAATACACCCTTGAGGCGGTGGCCGTGGGTTGTCAAAGAAAGGGTTGGGCCGTCTTTTGCAACTATTGAAGTACGCGAAAATCGATTGCGAAGGCGAAGGCGAAAAATGGTGAGATGTATTGGGATATTTCGGATAGTATTTGCGGCGAAGGCCAAAGGATTCATCCGAGCCATTTTTCCACCGTAAAATCAAACCCAATCATTGTCTCCTTTGACAAAATCAGCTCTGCTGTGATTCGT
>DUCL01000164.1:2266-2868 GCA_012959845.1 Candidatus Poseidoniales archaeon | reverse complement strand
GGAGAGGTTCCTTATTTCGTAACCTTGGACGAAGCGGTGAGCATCGCCAAACAATATCCTCTGTCATTAGCAGTTGAGAATCTTCCTTTAGATGATGCACATGGCCGCATTTTAGCGACGGATTTGGCCAGCAAAGTAGATGACCCCGCATTCGATAATTCCGCTATGGATGGTTTTGCGATACGCTTTGAAGACACAATAAATCCCCCAAGCACACTAAAAATTACAGGGCTATCTCAGGCCGGAATGGACATTAAAACATCAAACGTTGAATCAGGATGCGCATACCGAATAATGACTGGCGCTCCAATGCCAAATGGTGCAGATTCGATATTACAAATTGAATTATGTGAAGTAGATGAACAACAACAAACAGTAACATTATTGCAACAATCCAAGAAACATTTTATCCGCAAAAAAGCAGAAAACCTGCAAAGAGGACAAGTTGCGCTGACCAAAGGCGCTTTGCTAACACCAAGTAAAATCGGACTATGTGCAACTATGGGATACGGGAATGTGCCTGTTGTGGCTAAAGCCAAAGTAGCGATTATTTCAACGGGAGACGAACTAATTCCTCCTGGCCAAGAACTTCAACCAGGCCA
>DUCL01000164.1:914-2133 GCA_012959845.1 Candidatus Poseidoniales archaeon | reverse complement strand
ACTGCGACATCATCTTGACATCAGGAGGAGTGAGTATGGGTGATTGGGATTTGGTTCGCAAAATAATGCAAGAAGAAGGCGATATCAAGTTTTGGAGAGTTAAATTAAGACCCGGCTCTCCACCATTATTTGGAATGTGGAAAGGCACGCCAATTTTTGGTTTACCAGGCAACCCAGTAAGCAGCCATGTTGTTTTCAGAATGATAGTCGCCCCTTGGTTACGTCACTCGACTTGTGCAACCGGGCCAATAGAAACTCCAGTGAGAGTTAAATTGGCTGACAAAGTAAAGTCAACAGGTGATTGTATGACATTGAGAAGAATCCAAATCCATAACACCCCAGAAGGATTGATCGGTACACAATCGCGCCATCAAGGCTCTGGAAACTTGGAAAGTTTAGCAAGCGCTGACGCTTTGACATTACTTCGGCCAGGCCAAAGCGGCGAAGTCGGCGAGTGGATTGACGCTCTGATATTATGAGGTGAAATTGTGCAATATAGCAGTGAAGAAGAAGACAATTTATTAGGACTTCTTGTCAAATTATTTCCCCTGTCTAGCAAGGCAACCCTGCGAAAAATGCTAACCAGCGGTAGAGTTACAGTCGATGGCAAAGTGTGTTATCGGGCAAAACACGAAATCGCCATTGGAGATAATATTGAAATTTTGGATAAAGCCAAAGCCACTGAAGAATCACCTTCACCCAAAGACCAATACAGTGGACGAAAACTTGACATCATCTATGAAGACGATGCAATATTAGTTGTCATCAAACCCGAAGGCATGTTATCTATTGCTACTAATAAATTAGAAAATGACACCCTCCATTCTCGCTGTGTTGATTATGTTCAATTTAGCGATGAGCGAAATTGGTGCCACATCGTTCATCGTTTAGACAGAGATACCTCTGGAGTAATGGTTTTTGCAAAAAACAAACATCACAAGGAACATCTTCAATCACAATTCGCAGAACGCAGTGTTCACCGCACATATCATGCATTGGTTGAAGGTAGGCCCGAGAAGGAATCAGGAACAGTATCCGCTTGGTTAGTAGAGGATAAGCATCTCCATGTTAGAAAGGTAAGTTCAACTTATCAGGGCGCTAAAAAGGCGATAACTCATTGGAATATTGAAGATAGTGACCGGCACGTTTCACTAATTCACATCAGCATTGAAACGGGAAGAAGACATCAGATTCGCATGGCGATGAAGGATTTGGGTTG
>DUCL01000164.1:0-736 GCA_012959845.1 Candidatus Poseidoniales archaeon | reverse complement strand
TTAGGGAGGACTTCTTGAACCCTTGACGCGTCCAGTTAATTGGTGAGCCAATGAGTAATCCCGGCGATGCAGGATGGATTGAGGTTAAGGGTGCTAGAACTCACAACCTCCAAGACATTGATGTCAAATTACCAAAAGGCCAATTCGTAGTCATTTCCGGGGTTTCAGGATCTGGCAAATCTAGTTTGGCATTTGATACATTATATGCAGAGGGCCAACGCCGCTATGTTGAGAGTTTGTCATCATATGCAAGGCAGTTTATAGGGCAAATGAAAAAGGCTGACTGCGACTCTATTGAGGGTCTTTCACCGGCGATTTCTATCGACCAAAAACAAGGTAGTCATAACCCCCGTTCAACAGTTGCAACAGTAACTGAAATCCAAGATTATTTACGACTATTATGGGCTAGAATAGGCAAACCACACTGTCCTCAATGCGGCCGTGAAGTTGCTAGGCGCACTGTACAAGAAATCGTTGACGATATCATGTGGAATATGGAGGCGCATGCAGTTGCGGTTTGGAGTCCAATCGTACGTTCAAGAAAGGGAACACATAGCGATTTATTCCGTCAATTGGTGGAACAAGGATACCTCAATGGAAAGGTCAATGGCCACGAAGTGGAGTTTGAATCACCGCCACAATTAGACAAAAACTTCCGTCACGACATAGATGTCCGTATTGACCGAATCACCTGTACCAAAGACCGCCGACAACGCTTGACTGAAGCGGTGGAATC
>DUCL01000163.1 GCA_012959845.1 Candidatus Poseidoniales archaeon | reverse complement strand
ATTGACAAATGCCATCAATGCTTTGCAATATAAAAGAATATTACTCACCTTCTGTTAGGACTAACATGGGAAAGAATGGGTTGACTAATCGTAAGCCCGAACGGAAAGTTGGTCTATGGATATTCTATATCTGTGGATTCTTTTTCGTCTCATTTTTCATTGCACCCCTAATTCTGGCAGAAGGTAGTGTTACCAATATTTCTGGTCGGGCTAATGCACTTGATTTTGCAACATCAGATGGATTTGGCTCATCTGGAAATAGTGAACAATCATTACTATTGCATTCTCACGAAGATGGTACAACACATACTCACAATGAATTTGCTTGGACAGAATTAGACCCATATACTGGATTTATTTATGCATTTGGAGATTTGAATTGTCATAATAAGCATGAACGTTCTTGGGAAATTAATGGTAATCAAATGCCAGTATGTACTAGAGATATTGGGATTTTCTTAGGATTGGCAATTGGTGGTTTTGTATTTTCTAGAAGAGGATATAATCGTTGGACAATCAAAGATACTTGCTTATCAATCATTCCAGATAATTGGTTAGAGAAAATCTATAGAGGCAACTATAGAACAATTGCTTGGTTGGGTTTTGGAATGTTGTTTTGCATCCCATTAATCGTTGATGGCTTCACGCAATTATTGACTGATTATGAATCAAATAATTTCACAAGACCGCTGACAGGAGGCCCATTTGGAATGGGCCTTGCAATATTGATTGCTTCAATGTATTCTGCTAGGCCTGTTAAGTTTGACACCGCAAGCCAAGTAGAGTTACCAGGCGGGGCAAAGTTTGAGTTGCAAGTTGAATTAGAAGAAGAATGAATTCATTGAGGTGGGTCCATACTCCACCACACAATCAATTCCTCAGCATTCTGTGGCACTGGGCAATCTTCATGTCCACTAGTTAGCATTTCCAATCTCGAAATAACATTAGCAACGGCTTTCCTAATCGCTGGAGGTGGTGACTTTTCTTGCCCTACTAGTAGTATCTCTGCCAAAGCGTCTTTCCATTCACCTTTTGGATTTGATCTCCTCCACGAGGCAAGTGATGGACGTAACGGCCACATTGCTAATGCCAAACGACAATATCCTAATTTGTCATCTCGTAATTTGAACATCTGTGCGTCAGCGAAAGGGACATGTGATTGCTGCTTATGAATCCACCATTCCTTCTCCAGCCATCTAACCAATCTTTGTGTATGCCTTTGAGTTACCATTCTATGAGGGCCAAGTGATTTGTGCAATCTCGGAATTTCACTAGAGCCTACAATTAGCGAGAGAGTCCCTAATATCGCCCAACATGATTGCGCATGAGGGCTTGCGGGGACATCAAATGATTTTGCTGATTTCTTAGGCCAGTTATTTTCAGCGAAATGCATCCAATTTGATGGAGAGTCTCCAGAAAGCCAGCCGACATTCATCGATGCTTTCTCTTGAGGGGCACCAGGTAGTCTTGTTTGTTTCTTTACATCAGTAACTAGAGTACTCAAGAGATACCTATCAACTTCATCAGCATCAACATTTAATGGCGCAGGTCTTCTATTGAAAAATGCACGTAACTCGGTCCGTAATTTCCTGCGCAGTTCATCCAACCCCCCTTCGTTGAGAATTGGGCCAATTACGCAACACTTGTCAAATGGAGCAGGTACAGTAATTTTTCCGGATAATAGGTCGTCGAATCCCTTTCTAATCGTTTTTTGAATTTCAGGAGTTTCAAAATATTCCTTTTTTCCACTCGTCATCCTCAGGGTCCCCCTCCTGATTCTTTGAATGGCTTTATCCGGGTCGCAGTCTATCCAAAATACTAGGTCGGGAATCATAGATGCAGCATTCATTTTTGCCACTTGTTCTAATCCCAATTCTCCTACCACTCCCTGATAAATAAGCGATGAGTGAATATTTCTATCCGAAATAACAACATGACCTTTTGCTAGTAATGGCCTAATCCAAGTATGTGAATGGTCCAATCTATCCGCTGCAAATAATCCGGCCTCTTCAAGAGGAGTTTTATCACCTAATTTGACTGATGATAGAGCAAGTTTGCCCAATTCACTATGCCTTCTTGGTTCATGAGTTGCATGATATCCTGGAAAGGGAAAATCAGTAACTAACTCTTGAAGAATCCTTGCGGCTTCTCCTTTTCCAGAGCCGTCGCCCCCCTCAACAGTGATGAGATACACCCTCAATCCTCCTGATAATCCTCAAATTGTTCCCTAATGAAAACCATAGTAATCATTCCTGCAAGGATTAGTGCAGGGCCAAAAATAATCAATCCTCTACTGAAAAGGGAAATCCCTGCTAAATATTGTGTTCGTCGATAGTGTTTACCTCTTCTAACTTCAACAGCAGCTTGAATTCCCACTAGGCCTGTGATTACCGTAAGAATTCCAATAGTTGTAGAAAGGCCTACAGCACTCTCTAAATCCCATCCTTGAGCCACAGTGTGGTGATCTCTTGTTATGGTATCATCACCATATGACATTGTTATTGGGCCGACTCCTGCTTGTTCAGGAATTATTTTCAACTCCATCGTATTATAGCCCTCTTTGGACAGTTTTAACAAATGCAATTTCGAAATAACATTATCGAAGATAAAAAGACCATTTGCATCTGTTTTTGTGGTGCGGAGGACTGTATTTGACTCAATCTCAATTAATTCAACAGTTACATTTTCAACTTCAACCCCTTCTTCTGCTTGAATCGCAGAGCCAATAAGATCTACAGAATCTGGAGAGGTAAAGAATGATGAAGAAATTATGTCACCCGGATTACCTTGCAGAATCAAAGCACCACTCATCATTCCTAATAATGAACCCAACAAAATCAAAGATGCAGCGATAGTTCTCCAGCGTCCTCTTTCAACTTC
>DUCL01000162.1 GCA_012959845.1 Candidatus Poseidoniales archaeon | reverse complement strand
ACATTGTCATTCACCGTAGACCCAGATCAAACAGTTACCCAAGATGCAAACAGGAGCAATAATTATGCAAATGTCAGTATTTTCATTGGCAGAGCACCTATTGCTGACCTGATTGTTGATGAAGGTAAATACACGTTTGAGAATGTAACATTAGATGCTACTGCCTCTTTTGATGAAGACAGTGGCGATGTTGAATGCCGTTTTGAAATTGAATCTCGAGTAGGATTACTAGATATCATTGATGCTCCAGATTGCTGGACTCAATGGAATTGGAGCGATGCTGGTATTTGGAATATCAAATTGATTGTCATTGATGATGAATTGGATTCAGATATTATTGAGACCCAAGTCACTATTCTAAATCGGGCGCCATATATCAATTTGTCAATGCCAGATAGCGTCCCTGTAGAGAGTTCTGTTACAATAGATGCAAGCGATTCTGGCGATGTTGATACGACTTCTCCTGAAGGCCAAGAAGTGACAATTTCATGGCCTGGAACTAATTGCCAAGAAGGTTTGACACAACCGACATGTACTTTCATACCAATGGCAGAAGGTGAAATGGTAATCGTTGCAGAAGCGATGGATGACGACGGCTCCGTCACCATAGTAAATAGAACATTGAATGTCCTAAATATTGCACCAACTCTCAATGACCCTGAGTTATGGAATGCTGGACAAAATATTTCTTTGGATGATAATGGTACTTGGCATCTAGATGAAGACCAAGTTGTATTGCTACGTGTTACTGGCGATGATACTCTAAGCGATAGAGATGATCTCAACATTGAATGGCTCCCATCACACCTTGATTCAAATTGGACTGAAACAACAAATGGCCCGTCATCAACCGTATCTGTTTCTTGGCAAACATCTGGAGAACATCAAATCAGTGTTGCTGCTTGGGATGACGATGGAGAGAAATCTGAAACAAGAACTGCTAAAGTAATGATTTCAAATGTTGCTCCAACAATAACTGGACTACCCGGAAATTCTCCAATTTTTGAAGATGATGATATCACATTTAGTGTCGAAGTAAGTGATACCATCTCGGATATTGACACATTGGAAATTTGCTGGGACTTGGATGGTGCTGTTGATTTGGATAGTGATGGCGATACTACAAACGATTGCCAAGAGGTTGGCGACAATTTAACTCACTCTTGGCCTACCATTGGTGTTCGATGGATTACAGCTACGGTTACAGATAATGATGGTGCAAGTGCTTCTCAGTCAGTTAATATCAGTGTGCAAAACCTACCACCACGTTCCGTTATTGACACATTAACAAATATTACAGATATTACTGAAGGAGATAGTGTTTCATTGAGTGCGATGAATTCTATTGACACCGAATCAGACAAATTAAACCTTATCTATCAATGGAAAACAAACCACTTAGATACAGATTTGGATGGTGATAAAGATGGAGATATTGACTATTATGGAATTAATTATACAATGGACAATATGCCTGCTGGTACTTGGGAAATCACATTGATAGTAGTTGATGACAATAATGAAAGCGCATCTTCTTCAATGACAATTGTTGTCAAAGCATTACCTCCGGATTCAATTCTTGACTCCATTAGTGATAATATTGGTTCAGTTGGAACCGGCGTATTAGTGATATTGCTTGCATTGGTCATCGGTCTGTCATTGTTCTTGCTAATCACTAGAAGAACTTCAAATCATGCAGATGATAAATACCAGTCATATGGCGGATTTGCATCTGGTGCAAGTCCACCTACTTCAGAACCTCCTCAAGATTTGTTTGAACAAACAACTACCGCATCTAGTGAACAAATATCTGGCCAATATGATAATTATTCTACACCGCAGAATCAGCCTGTTGCTGAGGTCACTCAAGCACAAGTTCATCAACCAACTACTATTTCTCAACCTGCACAAATAAATCAGGGTCCGGCTATACCTGCAGATGGCTTACCAGCTGGTTGGACACAAGAGCAATGGAATTACTACGGCCAACAATGGTTAGATGCAAATGAGGCACCTGAACCAGTGATTCAACCGACAACTACCAATACCCCTTCCGCCCCTGTCAGTACTAACATGAGCAATTTGCTTGATGATTTAGACTTCTGAGGGAAACAATACATGGCAAATCTTTGGCAATTCTTTGGCTTACCCGACCCTGAGGGTAGCATCCAAACCAGTGTTAAAAAACCAAAGAAAAAGAAGAAGCAGAAAGCGGTCTCTACCAATTCTGTAAGCGAACAACATTTGTTAATTCCAAAAGAAACTTCCACAGTAGATGAACTTTCTAGTAATCTAAACAATCAATCGCGTATAGAAAAAGGAAATCTCAAGATGACTCCCCCTGGGTGGACTGGCCCAGTAACTTCTGATGGTGAACCATTCCATGACCTTGCTGCAGGTATAAGGTCCAGACGCTCATTCCCAACACGCGCTCTGCGTTATGTTTCACCAGATAAAATGAGTCGTATTCCAACAAGAGACATTGGCAAAAGAATAAATCAAGGAGATACAGTTATCGTTGATTTACGGCCACTGGTTCACATGGATTCTCACCAAGCGGCATGTCGAAGAGAATTAAAACATATGAGTGAAGAAAATAATGTTGAAATTTTTTCTCTCGATCAAGAGGATAAACTGCTGATGATTCCCGGTTGTGATGTTATCGTAGAAACTTCTCACAACGACCTAGGAATCACTGCACTATTGCATTGAGGGTTCAAAGCATGGAATTGATTGCTTATTCGGCCATCATATTATATTGAGGGATAGTTACGAAATCTCATGGGAGTGGGCTCTAAATCTTCAAAAACTTGGGCTGCTGGCTCATATTTTGATTTGATTCTTTCTTCAGCATTAATGATGATATTGTTCATTATTACTCTT
>DUCL01000161.1 GCA_012959845.1 Candidatus Poseidoniales archaeon | reverse complement strand
TATTGACCAAAACACTCTTCTTACCCGATGTTGCTAAATCATTCAAAACGCATAAGGCCTTCAATTTGGCAACCGTCAAAGAGGATGTCTCTTCTACCACCATAGTGAACTCCAAACCTATGGCGCGCATTAATCCCTTTCAAGTCCTGCGCTTGTTGCCTCAATTAAATGGCCATTACCCAATGATTGCAAAACCGGCAAGACCGATTCAACAACTGCAATTTGATATCATTCACTCTTCGTAAGCAGAGTATGAACCATCTTCTGCTTTGACATATACAGATTGATCATAAGAACCATCGGCGAAGATTTTGAAATAATAACCATTATCAGTTTCTTCATATCTTACATCCACTGGTGTTTCTGCTGCTTCAGTCACTTCTTCAACAACTGGTTCACTCTCTACTACTTCTTCGGGTGGTGCAATGGGAGGTCCAGAATTCGGTGCGTTAGTTGGTCCGCTTGTTGGTGCACTTGGAGGTCCTGAAGTCGGTGCGCTAGTTGGTCCAGAAGTTGGCCCACTTGTTGGTCCGCCAGTTGCTCCCATAGGAGGTGCACCAGCAGGTCCTGCGGCAATTTTATCCTTGGAAAGTTCAGACAATACTTTGGATTCAGTCGTTTCATTACCGCCTTCTAACAATGTCCGTACTGTTGCACCATATTTTTGAGCGCCGATAAAAGCAAAGGCTGAAAGGATTAAGGAACACAAACCAAGCACTCCTGCGAATACTTGGTTCGGCCACATTTTTCCATCAACTTTCATATCTGAATTTATATCTCCCACATTGTCTCCATTTGTATTTACATATTGAACTATCATACAATAATTCGCAGGGTCAACATCAAATTCAAAATCATAGGTAACACCTGCACTTGGAGTCGTTTTTGTCACCTTGTAATGATGAGTATGACCACTACCATTTCTTGCGATTGGAGTAAATTCTCCGAGATTACTTTGACAATCATCTGTTTGTATTAGATACGCACCGAGCAAGACACCTGCTTGTGCTGGAGGATTAATTACATCAACAGAAATGGTAACCGGTACATCTGTAATGTCATCTCCTGGAACCGGAAGACCCCAGATAAATCCAATATCCTTCTCAGCTGAATTAGTAAAATTATCATAGTCAGCTCCAAATGGCATAGGGAATAATGCAAAACCGAACAAAATTGCTGCTATTCCAAGATACATGAATACATTCCAACGAGCCTTTGTTAATGCCTCCTTACGGCCTTCTAATGACATGTCTTCTAGTTGTTCATCCATGTCCTCATCAACAACAATATCTTCGGAGGGTTCTACCTGTTCATCATCGGTCATATTCGTCGCCACATTATTCAAGCACTTGAAAGGAACGGAATAAATGAATTATGATGATAAGCGATGAACTCAATAATGAGAGTGATTCACGGGCAAATATGGGTCTTCGTATTGCAGTGCTATCGCGAGGTCCTCGTTTGTACAGTACGAGAAGACTGGTCGAAGAGGCAAAAAAGCGGGATATTGATGTCGAGGTAGTAGACCCAATGAAATTCTCTCTTTTTGTTGCAGATGGTGACATCAATGTAACACACAAAGGTGAATCATTCACATTTGATGCGATTATTCCGAGAATTGGACACTCTATTACCAAACATGGTGTTGCCGTATTAAGACAATTGGAACAATTGAATGTGTGGACTGCAAATACTGGCCAAGGGATATTGCAAAGCCGTGACAAATTACACGCTAGCCAAATTCTTGCAAGAAATAGAATCCCAATTCCAAGGACAACATATGTGCGAGACATGTTGGATATTGAGAATGCTATAGACTCGGTTGGTGGCTTACCAGTCGTCATCAAAGTCACTTCTGGAACTCAGGGCCAAGGGGTTTTCTTACGACATACACTACACGAAGTAAAAAATCTAGTTCAAGGATTATTGATGACTGGACGTCCAATTCTGATTCAAGAATACATTGCAGAATCACATGGCAAAGATATCCGAGCCCTTGTTGTTGGCGACAAGGTTGTTGCAAGTATGCGTAGAAAAGCAAGGGGTAGGGAATTTAGAAGCAATTATCACCTCAATGGAACGATAGAAAGTGTTGACCTTCCTGAAGATTTTGCAGAGGTTGCTCGGCGAGCAGCCCGCGTATTAGGCCTACATATCGCCGGAGTTGATCTGCTTGAATCCGACCAAGGCCCTTTGGTTTTAGAAGTGAATTCATCACCAGGCCTTGAAGGCATTGAGAAAGCGAGTGGAGTAAATGTTGCTGGTGAAATAATTGATTTCGTCATATCAGAGGCTTCATTCTCAGAAGTTGATTTAGACCAATTGATGCGCACAATTCCTGGACAAGGCGTACTGTCTCTGCAGATTAGAAATCATCCAAATCTAGTTGGCGAGCGTTTATGCGATCTATTCAAAACAAGCGAAATAGTTCCAGTTTTGGCACTATCAAGAGATAATTCTTTGATTTGGAATCCGGACTCTGAATTGCAATTGAGATATGCTGATATTCTAATCTGCTATGGCGAACTTACTGAACTTCGCTCATCTCTACGACAAGCAATTGTTGAAGTTCCCAATAATTTGACACCTGAAATGGAAAAAGAATCAATAACAGGCATTGAATAATTATCAATTTCCACTTGATATTGTGACCAATTTCCGATGTCTTAATACAGCGTTGCCAATATTATCCGTCAAACTGTATAGTGAAATTTGGTGATTACGCGCGGTGGCTTCTTATGATAGGCTACTGTCCTCCTTAATGCTCTTAGGAGCAATTGGGATGTACGGCCGCTTCGGCGGTAGGCGATTTACGCCAAAAAAACGCGGAGGAAGATAAGATGCGGACACGCAAGGCACTGAAACCAAGCCAACTAAGGCTGGATGCT
>DUCL01000160.1 GCA_012959845.1 Candidatus Poseidoniales archaeon | reverse complement strand
GCAACTGCTGAAGTTCCCTTCGGCCCACATGCAATGATTGTACAATCCTCTTCCTTTACCCGCGATTTGTAATGGATTTTGGCTCCTGCCTCCAAAGCCATCTGCTTGAATCCTTGGTCAATGGTATGCTCACTCGTTCCCCGCTCTATGATTCTGTAAGACACACGGTCTGATTTTGGCTGGGTGATTTTGTCGTCTGGATGAATTAAATCAATCACCTTGAACTCGGTGGCTTTGAATCGTTTTGAATCAAAACCCCATTCGTCTAGTTGGTCAAAAAAATCCTCTTCTATTGACCAGTTTTCAAGCGCCTGAAAGTCGCCATCAAATCTGGCTCCTGAGTCCTCGCGAATATCGTGAACATGAACCTCTCTTCCCGCTCTTGCCAAGAGGGTTGCCGCTGCTAATCCAGACAGGCCTGCACCCATAATGTGGATTGCTGGTTCACCGCCCATGCCTACCCCATTGAAGAGAGAGGTTTGAATGATGCGCTTACCTCGCATCATCATGGGCGGCAATATTATCATCGAAGAAGCGCCTATTTTTCTTGATGCTAGTGCCCTTTTAGAAAAACTACCAAAACAAGGTTGTGGAGCAGTAGTATCATTTTTAGGAATCACAAGAGGCCAAGATGGTGATGCTGAAGTATTGCGTTTGGAATTTGATGCATGGCAAGACAAATTGACATCGGTTTTAGAAGCGCTTGCTAAGCAGGCAATCAATGATTTTTCTGTGACTGCAGTAGCGATGTCCCATCGCACAGGAAGTGTAGGCCCAGAAGAGCCAATTGTGGCAATCCATGTTGCCAGCCCTCACCGTAAAGAAGCGTTTCATGCTTGTCACTGGTTAATAGACGAACTCAAAAAGCAGGCTCCCCTGTGGAAGAAAGAAATAACCAGTAAAGGTGAATCTTGGAAAGCAGGATTGGGCTGAGACAAAATCAAATAGAACTAATGATGGAGATATAACAATGGAAAAGAGCATTCAAGGAATTGTTGAAATCGGGGGAAAACCTGTAGTAGAGAGAAGGGCTACTGCAAGAGGAGTACTTCATCTGCGCCAGCAAACTGGTCTAGCAATACAAAATGGCGAGGTCAAGAAAGGTGATGTTCTCGAAGCATCTACTATTGCGGCAATTCAAGCGGTAAAAGATACTCCACGGATAATTCCTCATTGCCATCCAATCCCGCTTGAAGGGTGTAATGTTTCCTGGGCTTGGCAACAATATGACGATGGATGGGGTTTGGTCTGTGAAGTTAATGTCAGCGCCCATTATAAAACTGGGATTGAGATGGAAGCATTAACTGGTGTTTCAGCCGGATTACTATGTGCTTTGGACATGGTAAAATCATTGGAAAAGGATGAGGATGGCCAATATCCACGCACACGAATTACTGATATTGTAGTAGTTGAGAAATTCAAAGGCGAGTGAACTCAACCGCTTTGTTCATCAATTGGGCGCGCACGCCATTGTTTATGGGCAGTGTCTCCGAACTCGACAAACACTTTCTTGAAGCGGTAGACCAAGCGGCTATCGCTAGCGCTGAATGGCGTGGCAAGGGTGATAAAATGGCTGCAGACGCTGCTGCTGTTGAAGCGATGCGTCGCACCTTTGACAATGTGCCCTTTGATGGACGGGTGGCGATTGGTGAGGGTGAGAGAGATGAAGCACCCATGTTATACATTGGTGAAAAATTAGGCAATATGATAGGTGTTGCTGGCGCTGCACAAATTGATATCGCGGTTGACCCACTTGAATGTACAAATAATTGTGCAGATAATACTCCGAACTCAATTGCAGTTCTTGCAGCTGCTCCAAGAGGAGCGCTACTTCATGCTCCAGATTGTTATATGGATAAAATCGCAGCAGGACCAGCACTTGCTGGCCACATTAGCCTTGAAGGTAGTGTCATCTACAATCTTGAACAAACTGCGAGTGTACTGGATAAACCGATTAGCGAAGTAAAGGTGGTTGCATTGGATAGAGAGCGTCACACTCAGTTATTCAAAGAAATTAGACAAGCAGGTGCTGACTTGAGCCTGATGGGAGATGGAGATGTTTCTGGAGCAATTTGGGCTGCTCGCCCTGATGGGCCATATGATCTGCTAATGGGAATCGGTGCCGCCCCTGAAGGAGTCATTTCCGCAACTGCAATTCGCGGACTTGGCGGCGTATTTGAAGGAAGGCTGATTTTCAGAAGTGCAGAAGAAGAAGCACGTGCTGAAACCATGGTAGGTGATGATTTGACTCGCTTATGGAAAGCCAATGATCTGTGCAAATCAGATGATGCTATTTTTGCAGCATCTGGTGTTTGTGATGGTTATTTACCAGGGGTCATTGTTGGTGAAAAGACAACTCAAACATTCTCAGAAATTATTGATGTGGAAACGGGAACTGTCCGAAGAATGGATAAAATTCGCCCACTTTGATGAAGACATTGAAGAAAGAGTAACACTTCAACATTAACATGTCGTCTCATCAAGTCCGCCTTGAAGTTCGACTTCCTGAAGGTCATTGGTCTGGAGATGTTACTAGAGCAAACCCTTCTGCCATCTTACGCATTGAGAAGCATATGCCTCTAAGCAGAGGGAGAGGAACTGCTAGAATTTCATGTAGTGAAGATATTTCAAAATCAATTGCTCAACACCCAGGTATTGAAGATTTCAAAATAGTTCAAAACAATAACTATGATGTGACTATTGTAGCCGGTGGAGGAGGGTTTCTCAAACCCCTAATAGATGTTGGAGTAATTCCACATACTCCTTTTGAAGTACGAGATGGATGGGTTGATTGGACAATTGAATGTTCGCAAAATGATGTTAAAGAATTAATTAATTCATTCAAGCAACAATCTATTCCACACCGTTTAGTTTCAACTAGGAGTGTTACTACAAGA
>DUCL01000159.1 GCA_012959845.1 Candidatus Poseidoniales archaeon | reverse complement strand
AAATTGAAGATGAAATTGACCTCGTAATAGATGAGGTCGATGATGAAGAAGAAATAGTAATTGATGATATTGAAGAGAAAGTTCTGATTGAGGAAGAAGAAGCCATACCTATAATTGAAAGTGGAGAAGTAATTTTGGCAGAACTACGAATTGCTATGCGTACTGAGCCTTCACCAATCAATTATATGATTAAGATGTTAGCCAATAAGCATAACCTTTCAAAACTAAATGCGAAATACATTATCGATCATATTGCATCACCTATTTCAATTTGTAAAATGTTAACTGATGATGAGTTTAATAGTTTTATTCAATCATTGGATAAAAACAATAGTGACTCAAGTAAAGGAGAAGAGATGTGGACTCAGGTGATACAGATAATTGGGCCATCTTCACTAACTGAGGATGCGCTTGTTGATATATACAATATATTGTCTAATGATGAAAATCAGAGCAAAATATCTCAACGAGTGGTTGCCATTGCCCTTCTACTAAATGCATTACCTAATAATTTCAAACATTGGTGGTCAATGGATTCGATGCCATTAGAAGTTGAAAAGCATTATGCGCAAAATTATAAATTTATTAGCAGTAAAAAATTCCCTCAAGAAGCCCTGGATGAGGCAACGATGTTGATATGCTCTTATGCAATTGAAAAGCCAAAGAGTATATTTTCAGTATACAATTTTGCTAAACAAATGTCTGGTAATATTCATGAAACCAAGACAGAGAAATGGCTCAAAGAAAATTCGAAAGATGTACGATATATTACAGAAACAGAAATTAAGAAATATCCAGAAAAGCGTTATGGTACCAAATACGTTAATCAAAATATAACCCCTGATATCTTACTTGAAACACCAATCCAATTAGCTGCAGATAGTCAGCCAATTCATTGGATAGACGCAAAGAATCATTTTGTCGACCCTGCTCTCTCTTCGGATAAAAATGTACAACAAATATGCAGCCAAATGAATAAGTATGTGAGAACTTATGGCCCTGGATTAATTGTTTGGGGTAGAAACTTCTCAGAAGAGTGGAATGATGCAACTAAAGGAACTGTGCAACATATAAAAATTTGAAAGAGTGGTAAGCCCATTCCTCGACCGCAGCCTTGGATGGGCGAATCGCCTTTCAGCGAAAACTTGACGCATCAAGTTTTTTCTTGAATAGCACAAGATGCTAGAACGAATATCAACACTCAAAGGTGTTCGATTCCGACCTTCTTGACATTTGCCTTCTTGATCTTATCAGGCAGCCAAGCTGGTCCGTTCGCTGGCTTGTCGACCATTGCGATACTGCCTGTGAAGACGTGTACACGCTTGGTGCCACGCTCACGTAGGCGGATGTTCGTTTTTCCACGTGTTGCTGCTTTTAGAGCTGCACCGCGCGGTTGCTTACTAGCAAATACTTGGCTTGTGTCGTTTCCGCCCTCCATGAGGACGAAGTACTTTTTATCAGACATTAGGATAACCTCCGGTCTCCCACTTTAACGTTTAGCACTTAAACCTTTTGCCGAAAAAACGCATTACTGCGCCATATAAGGCCCGCAGTACCCCTTTCCACGAGCAAAAAAGCGCATGTAGAGACGCAGCACAACGCTTTCAAAAGTCATATCTTTTTGTAAATGAAAAATAATGAAATAGTTAATTATTGATTATTGGCAATAAAATAACATTTCGCTATTTCACAATTCAGCGCCGGCTAAAGTCTTGGTATCGGTAACACCAGGAACTTGACGTATTGTTTCAACAACAGCCTTAGCAATTATAGCCAAACTATCTGCTTCTAACTTGACAATTAAATCATGGTCTCCAAACAATAATGTTGCATCAACAACATATTGTAAATCCTTTACTGCCAAGTATGCTTGATGCTCTTGACCTGGTGCGACATTGATGAGAACATATCCGACTGCCATTTGACTCATGCAGGACCAACAGTAGGGAGAACATGAAGACTTCTATTCAAAGTTCTGTGATCACAATATGTCTTGGCTTTCAATAATCGCCAATTTTTCGCCACTAAATAGCCGCCATTGCTCTTCTTCCCATCCATCAGGCAATGGCCCCTTTAGCCATTCAGAATATTCGCCTATGGTCCAGCCTTCAGGCAATTCAAGTTCATCACTTGGCAACTGTTGTAACAATTCTTCATCTGCAGACTGCCCTTCAAATAATACATCCACTTCTGATTCGGGAATCTCGACCACCAATTTTTCGGACTGCTGATTTTGATTTAATGAACTCCAATCAATTTCTTCTTCAGCAGGTTTATTCTTGTACAAGAACAACAATAGGGAAATAATTATTGAAATAATCACAATTGCTATCACCAAATAAAGCGAGATTGGTGGTTGAGCAGAAGTGCTTTGGTTTTGGCTCGGTTGGACTTCGCCACTACAATTATTACAAGGCAAAGGAGGCAATATATTGACTTCTATTGTAACATTATCATATCCACCATTAGAATCTGCACAAGAATATGAAACACTGATTGATTGATTTGCAAGTCCAATAGGCACTGGATATAGTAACTCATCATCAAAGTCATCTAATGGATATCCTAAGAACAAGGATTGAATATTGGCCAAACTTTGGTTACCTTGTGCCACATAATAGAAACAGGTAACATCAGACAAACCGTCAGCATCGTTAACAAATCCGTTGACATAGAGGTCCTCTCCTGCAGCAACCTCATTTTCAGCAACTACCATTATCACTGGTGGCGCATGAACAAACCGAAGGGGGATTTGTCCGGAACTAGATAATCCATCTATGTTTTTTACAGTGAAGGTTAATGTTCCACCATCATCAGTAAATGATGAATCTAATTTCACTCTAAAGTAAACCACTTCTCCCTCTATGCTTGAATTGAGGCAGTTTTCATCTGGTTGTGACCAGACTGGTTGTTCGACCTCTGGTGCAGAAACAACCCAATTCTCCTGATAGAGTGATGCTGTTATGGATTCTATCGGCCTCTCACTATCGATTACTAAGGTTAGAGTTGCTGTTTTTCCAAACATCAATTCATCAATTGGCCCTAACCAATTACAAATTGAATAATCAACAATTTCGGGCAAGGTCAAAATTAAAGGAATTTCAAATTGTTTACTTTGACTTGCACCATGTTTTCCTGATATTTTGGCATCAACGACCAGATTACCAGATTCTAAGGGAACTCCAACAACTGGCAACTCCACGAGCATTGTATTACTTCCTTCAAGAATGTCAATTGGATAAGTTAGCCTTTCAGCGCCTGGCCAAGTAATGTTAAGGTCACCGATAATAGGTGATAATGGGTCATCTACATCGGTAATGACTATCTTAACAAATTCATCTCCACCTCCTAGAACTCTACTCAAAGTTTCTCCGTCTAAATCAACAACCGATATCTCAACTTCAGGAACTCTATCAGCAACTTCAATTTGACGACTATTCAATAGTATGCCATCAACCGAATACAACTCAAAAGTCAAATCCGTTAATGATTGACCTATTTGTAAAGAATAATCGCCGACAAAACAATGATGATTGGAATCATTTTGAGCAACATATGACAAATTGGTTATGTCTCCTCTTGAAACTTGTACTGAGGGGATTTCTGAATCAATAAATAAATCTGCATCCAAGACACAACTGCGGAGTGTAATATTTTCTCCCCGATATATTCCTTGGCTGGGATGATTTGGTAGCGAAGTGGCTCCAACCCATTGCGCATCATCCACTCCCCCTACATGTGGTCCGAACCACAACGCGCTAGCATTAGTGACTTGACTTACATTGAATTCCGTTAATGTTGTGATTTGGCCGCTTACGTCTTCTACAAATGCTTGTAATGCTAAGTATCCCAAATTGGATGTTGTTGGAATCATGATAGATGTTTGCCATCTGCTTTGATCAACTCTACCCGTATTTTGAGAAACCCAAGTTCCAGTTTCTTGAGTGATTCCTTCTCCAATTACCAACCATTTGATTGCGACTGATGTCACATTGATGTCATCGGTTGCCATCACAGTACATATGAAATTATCACCGCGCGAATATACTGTGGAATCACAACTTATTGAATCGATTGCAGGAGGCGCATTTACCCAAACCCGTAATTGCTTCATGTTGTTTTGTGTATTCCTTTCGGGATAATCAGAACTGCTATTTTGATAAATTATTCTAATATCGGTCCAACCTGTATTTTCGGGATAATAAGTCAAATTGAGTAATGTTCGTGAACCTGCAACATCCCCTTTAGGCATTGTTAGGTTGTAAGTTGAAAGAATCTTGTTGCCTTGTACATCTTGAATTATTAATGTCCCATTGGCTTCTGACATTCCTCTATTCTCAATTGCAATTTGAATTGTGGTCATCTCATTGAGACTGGCATTGTTGAATTGGCGGGCATCTAATATCACCACGTCGTGGAAAATGTCTGCATAAGCAGCCATTTTAGGGTCTCCAACAACAACACCCATCCAACTAGTTAATCGATTAGCAGCTGCATGTGATTCTGCAAGATTGTAGCCCATTGCATAAGATGGCAGCAATACTGAAGGGTAACCAACTGCAGATAGATAAGGTTCGTAGACATAACCCTTCAATCCACTTGCACCATCTTCTAGTAAATCCGCAACCAAGGATTGCCCATAACCTGTATCCCAATTGAATGAACGGCCACCGGTTGATACCGCAGTTTCAGCAATTGAACCATCAACCCACTGCATATGTGGCCTTATCGCCCTTAGACTCATCGTATCAAAATAATACGACCCTTCAATGGTAGCACCTTGCGGAGTAAGTTCCAAACCAATTCTAAACGATGTTGCATTTAGATGCGGCCTAAACCTCATCGTTCTACTACTCCAAGAACTGGAGAGTTGTTTGTCTGAACTGCGGTTGGTTGAAAGTAAATTGCCACTATTATCGTATGCTTCTGCCACTAAGGTGAATTTGCCTGCTACTCTTCCTTCTAACATTGCATATGAATACAAAATCCAAACGTGGTTAGTATGATTCTCGGGCATTGTCACATTGGACCACACTGTTGTTATTTCTACATCTACACCCGAATAAATCTGACAATTTTGAAATATTTCATGAGATATACTCAAGACTTCAGCATTGGTTAATGCAGTGTCCCAAACTGAAACCGAATCTACGAATCCATTGAAAAATGAACTACCGGCTCGATTAGCGCCTATTTTGTAAACATCAATATTATTGAATGAACCTGAAGGCATTGTATTAGTTGCAACTAAATTGCCATCAAAGTATTGACGGATTGTGCCGTTATCAAATACTGTAGCGAGATGTGACCATCTATTGAGTTGAATTTCTGAGAAATCAGTCGTTTGGTTATTATGCAAATTCCAATTTCCACTGTTGGCCATATGTTGGAAACTAAGATTTGAACCAGCTACATCACTAATCGCAAAGGTAGATGCATATGTGGATTGATTAGTAGTATTGGTCATTACAAATTGAGAAACTGTAAAATTGCCCGACCAATCGGTAATATCTACTTTGGCTAAATCGTCTATTCCATCAAAGCGAAGGCATTTTCCATCAGCACAATTTACCCAATTTGAAGCATCCATTCCAGTTAATGTAAAATCGGCACCGCCAACTGAATCATTGACGATTGAACCTGAGCCTTCTTCAAAATCCCAACGATGTATTAGATTGTTAGTTTGTGGTAATTGTGATGAAGAAAGAGTAAATGCTGATGCAGGAATAATAGATTTACTTTGATTTGGACCTTGCCAACTAAACTGCAATCCATGAACTCCTCCTCCTTCGAATAACTCTAATCTTATGTCATGGTTTCCAGCAATTAAAGTCAAATTGGAGGAGATTTCTATCATCGCATGGACGCCATAGTTTTGCACAATACTAACATGATCTATCCAAAGTTCAGAACCATCATCACTATTGACATAAAAAGTCCAATCTCCTGTTTCGGGAATATTAATGGATGCTGTATATCTAGCAGACCAATCAAATTTGAAACGATCATCTAAACCTGGCCATGCTGCAGAGCGACTGGACCAATCCAATGTTGTCTCAATTCTTTCCGCATCAGCAATCCTCCCTGTCAAATCAGGCATTATACTGGTGTTGAATGAAACCCCAGCATTGTCGAAATATTCACCTAATATTCCAACTGTGGTTTCAGCATCAAGCCCTTGGCAATCCGGTGTTATTTCTCCTTTGATTGAAGCATCACCGTTTCGTTGAGTTACATTGGTGCGATTCCAATCAAAATCTTCCCCCCCCGTCAATGAAGGTAAATCATATTGCCAATATTTTGCACCACTTTGATATGATAAATCTTCAGTATCAAAACCTGAATTTGGTAATCTATTTTTATTCCAATTGCCATCGTTACTACCCCAAGAAGCATAACCCATTACATTACTAATATTGGTGATGAATTCTGTTTCTTCATCAAAGATAACAGGAAGCCCCAAACTTCCATTCAAGGTCGTATTGGCGGTGTATAAGTCATTATTCCAATACTTGTATCCAGAGCCATTTCGGTTAGTTGCCAAATCCAGAACAAAAGTTCCTCGTTGTCCAAGAGAATTGTTGGCTTTTTCTATCAGGCCAAGCGCAGTCTCAACTGTATAGCCAGTCAATCTAGTCACAAGATAGAAACCGTATTCCTGCCTTGTAAAAATCTCCATATCTTTTCCTGCCAATGGCCCATACTGGTGATGAACCCACCCATTGGCACCTATGCTGGCATTGTATTGGCCCCCTAGTAAACTAAATTCTTGGTCAAAACTCGCTTTGTCGCTCCCTCCATTAATTCGCAGTGGGATTCCTTTTGTCGTAACCAAGTAATTTAGTGAATTCCCCAAAGTCCTATTGTTCAACATTTCAAAAAATGGTTGCATGAAATATGTTTCAAATTGTTCACGATTAATCGTTTCAGCGGTTGGAGTACCACTATCATTGAAAATGAAAACTCTGTCCATAGAAATATTTCTTGCATTTACAAATGCCCAACCAATTGTTCTACTGGCTTCAGAATTATTGTTTATCAATACACCAACATCGGAGTAATCGATTACAGTAAGTAGGTCAAAACCCGATGGGATTGCAATATTTTGCCATGGTGTTTGATTCCAAATATCATCATCCGTACTGGCATAAAAACCATTGAAGGCTTGCTTTAGAGTCCAAGGGTTTTCCTCATTGGCAACTTCAATTTGTTCATCAACAGCATTATCCAATACTGGGACCAGTACTGAATTCGCTATCATAATGATAGCGAAGAATATAGCACTGCGTATTAGACTCACATATATTGGACTGGGGATTATGGTTTAGCCCTATCGGGGATTAGAGTAATAATATCCACTCTCGGCTCGTTTATTTCACAGCAAGAAACGACGATTTTGGAGCGTTTAATCCAATAATTGGCGAACCTAATATGTAGGGCGGCCCCTCCTGCTTGAACTGATGGCAGAACTATACATGGCTAGAACCTGCAGATGGGGTATTCTGAGAGTTGTTGGCGGTGAGGTGTGGAACTACACAGCCGATGCACTAATCACTCCTGCAAATAATCGTCTATCTGGTCGTGAGGGCATGGATGCTCTAATCCACGCAAAGGCTGGACAAGAGTTAACAGATTTCACACGTCAAATTTGTTTGGAAAAGAGAAAAACAAACGAACCTCCTTGTGTTGTGACCCAAAATGTTGTTTCAAAACCCTATGATCTATCTGATAATTACAAATATATTATTCATGTTGTTGGCCCTGATTGCCGCAGACCAAACCAAGATGATGCGAGAAGAGAACTACTTCCAGAAACCTATGTCAACTTATTTATCACATTAAAGGAAAATAAAGATATCAAAACAATAGTATCACCTCCTGTTTCTATGGGTATATTTTCATACCCGCACAGAGAAGGCGCCCGCAAAACACTTGAGATGTTATTAAATGCATTAGATGGAGAAGAAGACCCTGGGTTTTGCGAATTTACTCTAGTTGTAAAAGAAAGGAATTTCATCAATAATTTGAGAACTGTATATCGAGAAGGCGAAGACCAAATGCCAGGAATTGATACAACTAGTGAATGAGGGTTGTTGATGGTTGACCTACCTTCTTTGGTCAAAAGTACCCTTGAGAGCGATAGGCGAAGTTTTGATGCTGTAATAATGTTAACAGCTAGTGCCCGCAAAGCCAAAAGTATAGTTGAAATCTTGCCCAAAGACTTACCACTTACTGTTTTAACTAGTCAATCACGAGTAAATGATTCATTAACTGATGCAGGAATTGAAACTACAAGAATGGAAGAAAACCTTTCGGCTCAAGGACTGGGTGTCTTGAATCACGTTCACGATTTGATTTTACAAGCGATGGGAGAAGGGCGAATCTCAAGAGGAGAGAGAATGTTAGTGGTATTGGCCGAACCTGTTGAGGGAGTAATTGTAATCGATACTACAATGCTCAGCGCCAATAGATTGGCCACAATCTCACAAGAATTCAATATTGAACTAGAAATATTGACTAAAATAATGGAGTTAGCAAGACATATTGGTAGTCGAGGTAGAGAGGGGCACTTTATTGGAGCACTATTTGCAATCGGGGCTTTGCCAGCACTAAGGAAATACTCTACCGCTTTGGTTCTAAATCCATTCAAGGGTCACCCTGTAGAAAAACGAGATATCGCAGATGATGCAAATCACGAATCAATGGCCGAATTCGCATGGCTCGATGGTGCAATTCTATTCAATAGAGATGGAATTGCCAGTGATGCTGGGAGATATATCCAAGTTCCTGCGGGGATTTTACCAAAATCAGGAGAAGGGGGGAGGCACCTTGCAGCAAGGGCCATTTCGCAACTAGCAGAATGTATCGCAATATGTGTTTCATCCAATGGAACAATCACATTATATGCAAATGGAAGAGACCGATATAAGGTAAAACTGAGTTGAATTTCAAGCCTTATTACGCCCTTCCATCTGACTTTCAGCAGAAGTAATTCTAATCTTGGCCAATTCTAAATCGGTTATACTTGAATCAAGTGATGCTGATTTTAGATTCCGTTCAATACTTAGTTTGCTTCTTTTTATTGCCGCAATTCTTGCTGATTTTTCTTTTGGCCGCAATGAATCTCCGCGTTGTGACATCAACCATTCCTCAAGTAATGCTTTGCCCCATTCGGGCGCCCTAAGTCTTGCTGAAAGCAATATTTCAGATTGGCGATGTCTAAATCTAACTAAGCCTTCATGAGTTCTGTGTACTTGAATAGAACCTGGATTCCAGCGATCGAGGGGGATGTGTAAATGCTCTTGACAAGTCAACTCACCTTCTTCGCCAATTGCAAAATCAACTATTAGCACACCTCGTGCTAATTTAATGAATACTTGAGAAATTTCTTCATCCGCAACCCACTCTGAAATTTCTTCAGGCGTTTGGCCCCAATATTCTTCACACCACACTTCGATTGGAGCCTTGAAAGATACCATCATCTAATGCTCAAGGCGAGTGCACATGAACTTTCCCGCTTTGTTCAGTTCCTAATTGGATAGTTATTCAGTGAATATTATGTGAGCATTGAAGGAGGAAGAGGGTTTGGCAAGTCTATGGATGTCGGCGACTTCATGGTAATAGAAGCCGATTGGGCCTTTGTTTGGATTGCTGTAATCATTTGGGCTGTCGTACTCAAAACATGGGAGAAAAACGGCATTTTAGACCGATGGAATTCTTCAAGAGTTTTCAAGGTCATATTAATGATAAGAGGCAAGCATGGATTGAATCTATTGGAAAAAATTTCCAAACCACGGAAGTTTTGGAGGGCTTATGGAGAAGTTTCACTTTGGCTATGCAGTCTCTCACTATTTGCAGTTACTTTAGTAGTGATATTATCATTCGTCGGAACATTGCTCTCACCACCCTCAATAGACCCACCAAGTGTTAGCGAAATGGTTGCAATTCCAGGATTAAATCCTATTATTCCGCTAGGATGGGGAGTGGTGGCATTCGTGGTTTCTTTGGTAATTCATGAATTTGGTCATGGTCTAATCGCAAGAGCACATGGAATGAGAGTACGTTCCTTTGGACTGTTGATGTTAGGTCCACTTCCATTAGGTGCATTCGCAGAACCACAACATCAAGAATTGCTACGCGCCCCAAGACGCGAACGATTGCGAATGTTTGCGGCGGGACCCGCTACCAACCTTTTCGCTGCTTTTGTATTGATGATAATGATGGGGATGTTAGCAACTCAAGTGGTAGCCGTAAATGAACACATTCACGTAAGAGAAATCGTCAAGGATTCCGGTGCTGATTTAGGGGGAATGCAACCTTGGGATACTTTGGTTTCGATAGATGGTCAAGAAATAATTGGAGTGGATGGATTCCGTGATACACTTGAAAACTATTCATCTGGAGAACGAATAGATATCGTGGTCTACCGAGAGAGTGGGTTAAGAGAAACAATAACTGTTAACCTATCTGATAAGCATCAATATTATTCTGAACTAGGATGGGATAATGAGAGCCTTGCAAGTATTGGAATTGAAGTTGGCGACCCATTTTTGGGCATAATGGGTATGGCTGAAGGCACTGCTGGAATTGATAGACTAGCTGGCCCATTCTCTCCACGCTGGCAAGGAAATACATTGGAAACTGCAATCTCGGTCCCGATTCATTCACTTGGGATAATGTTGACTCCATTCCAAATGAAAGGGGTGGCAATACACCCATTTGAACAATCATTACTACAAGCAAGTGATGGAATCTTTGCATCAATTATTGGTATTGATGGAATAATGTTCTTAGCCAATTTATTCTTCTGGCTAATGTGGGTTAACATTCTATTAGGTTTTACCAACCTAATTCCAATGGTTCCATTTGATGGTGGGCACATGTTTAGAGACTTACTTCATGGAAGCCTTTCTGGATTGAAACGTATTGGCAAGAAATTAAAATTATGGGACATTCATACACTTAGAATAGACCATATTGCCAGCAAAGCCTCTTCGATATCATCACTCTTTTTCTTTAGCATTCTAATGTTCATTATGCTAATTCCATACTTCTAATCAACGGCTTCGTCGCCGTGCTAATTCTGCAAGGACATCTATTTGACTCTTGATTTGGCCGGTAGGAGATGTTTGTTCTTCAATGATATCGCAATAATTGAATTGTGGTGCGATTATTTCATTTCTAATCGCTCTAACTTCCAAACTGTGCAAAGTTTGACTCTGCTGTGCTGCATTTGAACAAACTAATGCAATAAACTTGTGAAGTGGCAATCCTTCTTCCCAATTGAGATAGGGTGTGCCGTTCCTATTACGAGGGAATGGAGGTATTGATTTTGCTAATTGCCTTAGTCTGCCATTTAGATTATCTGTTTCCACCCTAAATATCATCCATGAATCTCCACGAACCCCTTTCAGTCTATGAGCATATAATGGCATTAAATTACAACGTTGACCTTCATTTATCATCGCCAAATACTGATCCATCGTTCTTCCAGAAAGATATAGTTTCCTCGCTTTTGTGGTTTTCACTTCAATTGGAAAACAGATATCTCCTCTAAGTGCTAGTAAGTCCCCTGTACCTTCCATACCAGAACCAGCAGCTCGGACAACCAAAAATGGACGTGAAGCCACCAACCTCATTTTCCCTTTTTCCTCTTCGCTACAGGAGCGAATTACCGCTTCAACACCATTGGGGACTCCAGCAAGAACTTGCCGCAATTCCCGTTCATACTGACTCGCCACACCTTGACAACATTGTCAATCGTTATTGATAACTTCGCTTGGAATGTGCATTGTTATATCCATTTAGCCGATTTCACCAATACTCCACCAATCAATAACTTTGTTTCCTTCCTATTACAAGCATTGTTTGTGGCTAAGGTAGTTATTAGATGCGCCGATTTCAAATTGGCCTATCGATTGATGGAAGCCTTGCGGCTAAAGGGCCTACCATTCACTCAACTTGAAATCGACCAACCTTTGCCGAACAATGACACAATTTGGTTTGGCAGTGAACAAGAAGTTGACAATGCAATGGGTGAAGGACGGGGCATCGCTTGTAATATCGATACTTGTGACACCGCAGTAACTCAGGCAATAATATTGAGAAATGGATTGTCAATGATTGAAAGTATTTCCATCGGTATTGACCCTGGCCCTCGTCCTGGATTGGCATGGTTGGCAGATGGGGTATTGATGGGAGTTGCACAACTTGAGCACATTGATTTTATTGTTGAACACATTTCTTCCATCGCTGCTGCAACAAAATTCAATGAAATGACGCTGCGAATTGGTGATGGCGCCCCATTATTGCGCGACCGGATTATCAATAAATGTCTAGAACAACAATGGAATATTGAAGAGGTGAATGAGGAGAAAACATCTCAGGGTCTATTGCGACATAATCACTCAACCTCTGCGATTAGAATTGCATTATTGCGCGGTAATCGTGTTTGGCAACATCGGCAATTGTTGCCGGGTGATGGAGAAATAAGATATATCCAAAACCAAAGCCGAATCCACAGTTTAGGTGCAATGACTATTTCCAAAGAATTGGCCGCGAAGGTGGCAACTGGAGAATTGTCAATGCAACAAGCGTTGAATCATATGAGATGATCACTCGGTATCTTCGTCATCGTCATCGTCATCGTCTTCGTCTTCGTCATCGTCATCCCATTCAGAATCTTCTTCATCGAACATTCCTTCACCATAATCAATAGAAGTTCGCGATGCAATAGAAGCAACAGAAATAACTACAATTATTGAAACTAATGCGAATATCCATTGCAATGGGTTTTCTCTAATACTGTCCAATCCACCCAAATACTTGGCGTAGGCAATATCAACACTGTGTGTAGCCGTATTATCATCATCATTTACTTCAGCGATCAAATCACCATAATCAACTTCAACCCGAATAAATGAGACCTCTTCAGCATACCAAGTAGTAGTAACTTCTCGTGTTTCACCACCGCCGATTCCGGTAATTGTCATTACCTTGAACGGTGATTCAGAATCTCCAGCAAAGAATGCAACCTTGAATGCAGCAAGTGTTTCCCCGCCATTATTTATCACTTCAGTTGTAATTTCAATCTTGGAGGATGGTGCAACATGGTCATCTGAAAGTGTGATGGATTTGACACGCAATTCAGGACCAACAGCGCCTAACCTTATCCACTGGCGCTCAAAGTCGGTATCATCGCTTGCTAGTTCTGGAATTGGACTTGCTTCCGAGTTTGAAACTACAGGGAATTGATTTCCAGCAGCATCCCAACCAGTGATATAGAAACCAACGAAATCTCCAGCCCTCGGAATTATTCTTCCGGAGTCTGTCAAATCAACCGTTCCTGTCCAAACCACATTTTGTCCATCTTGTTGCATTCCAAGTACTGCTGAGCCTGCACCGATTGTCATTGTTCTTGTTGAATCGCGCATGACCCAATGAACCAATTGCTCGGAACCGGTTAGATCTGCATCTTCAGTTCCTTGGAACTCTAACGCAATACTAGTCAAATCATTATTTGCTGAAATGTCAATAACATTCAGTGGAGAAATACGTCGTGTTACACGCGGTGATGCGTCATCGACTACAACTCTCAGTGTGGTTGAAACCAATGTTCCAGTCATATCTTCACCACGTCCTGGGATATTGGTTATTGAAATCAAACAGGTTCTAGTTGGTGAAGATTGTAATGTAGATGCGGCTGAAAGTGGAACCTCAACAGAATATTCTCCAGCAGATGTCAAAGAACCATCGGACCAAATCTTCTCCCCATCAAATACTTCGACAAGTATACCAACGTCTCGAGGGGCAGCAACATTGCTACCTTCGTAAACAACTATTCCTGTGAAGGCTAATCGGTCATCCTTACGAACTCTTGAACCATCAGCGATATGGCCTGTTCTCGGTTCACTAATATCATCTACATTGAAAGAAGATGGAGCCAACATCAAATCATTTTCAACTCTAAATGTATGTTCTAATAATAAGATTCGTGACTCATCGGAAGCACCTCTTTCTTTGTACAATAATGCAACATCGCCCATTTCTTCATCAGGCCAATCCCAACCGATGACGAAATCAAAGGTTAGAATAATCCATGGCAGTCCTGAATCATTGGTTGTTTCGTGCATGCTGCTACTCTGAAGAATAGTCAGATATTGACTTTCTGACCAGAATGTATTGTTTATTCCAGAATATGAAATTCTCTGAACATCTCGTAGAGGATTCGGCCCTTCAAAGTCAAAGACCAATGAAATATGTTCAAAGTCAATTACAGTATTTGCATCAATGAATCCAAGGGTAATCGTTTGCTTCATGCCAGAATAGACTGCTGCATCATCCTCATGACCCATCCAATCTAATCCTGTGAATACCGCACTCGAATCTTTTCGTGTTCTAAAAGTAGCATCATCATGGTCAAATCCTGTTTCAGATTCAAACATCAATATTTCATCTTCTTCATTGATATAGGTGTAATGTAGAGGGTTTCCTGCCTCATCTCCACCATCCCAGAAGTAAGAAACACGACCCATGTTTGCATTGCGAGAATGGTCAATTGTTGTCATAAACCACTTATTTTTGGCAACGGTATTATTGTAAACCATCTTTGATGCGTATTCATTTGAATCCGCTTCCCCATTACGATTCATATCATGGTCTGCTTCAACCCAATACATCAATTTCAATGCCATTGGGTGTCCCACATCATCATTGACTAAGACTTTGATTTCCTGGGCGGTATCTCCGGCTTCATATCCATCATTCTTAGGATAAATATCCATCCTCTCAGGTGCTGTAGCATCGACCTTGAATGTTCTTCTCCAATCGGAATTCGGTTGCATTGTATGAGTTGGGTCCTTCTCATTATACGTTTGAACTTCATATGTCATCCCAGCAGGAACATCAATATTTGGCAAGTCTATGGAGATGAAGAATGAACCGTTTGGATTGGTTGTATCTCTTGCAGTACTCTCAACCCATCCATTGCGTGAAATTCTCACATCAAATGCACTATCTTTCGGTGCATCATCAGTATCAGCAAACCACATTGCTCCTTGGAAGTGGATTTGCTCTCCAGCAGCAACCCATGAATTATCTGGGACATCTTCTGAAGTAAATCCTCCATCATTATCTCTAATCTTTAACCACCCTAATCCGAATGTTCTATTGACTCTTAATCCTGTAGAGGATAATAAATCTAGAGGTGCAAACCCTGCAGAGCCTGAATTATCCAAACATCCAGTTCTGAATTTGACTTCCGGCTGGTCTGGGAAGTCACTAGTGATATGGAATATCCAATGTATTTCCAATATTCCATTACTCTCAAGACTCCAAGAATTTGAGTCGATTTCAATAAAATCTTCTGGGTCATTTGGTTCTGGGAATACATCACCATTCTCCCATGTCATGGTTGGATTCTTAGCCATTGAATTGGTCAATAATGTGAGAGTAGCACTCGTCATCGAAGTTGCGGACTCACCTATTACGTGCCTTGTGACTACCTCGTAGGGTTCTACTCTTTCATGCAATACTTCTCCTTCCGGTATTGTAATGTCAAGATTTACAGTTTGCATTGTATACGTTATGGAAAAAGAATCAAGAATCAAGATTCCACTTGAAGCAGAACCTATATCAACTTGAATTTGCTTAATTCCTGCCCCAGTATCTGGAATCAAATCATTGAATTTTTTGATGATTAGATCATTAGGACTATTTTGATAAACTGTAACTGGTCCAATCAATGCTCCAACATTACCAGCACGTTTCCATACTGAAGAATTGTCAAGAAGAATTTCTGGCTCCCTAGGCGCATTACTATGTCTTTGAATGCTCAAATTTGTAATCGTTGGTGAATTGCCCGAATTTGAGGTGCTCAACATTATTCTAACACACATATAGATACCTGTTCCGGTAATTGATTTTGTCTGACCTGGTGAAGTAAATGCGGTGGCTGAAGAGCCCGAACACTGGGAATTGTCAAGGCCGAATTTTACACTAATACTGGTTCCGGCTGGCCTTGTTTCATTCCAATTTAGAGTTGCAGCGACAAGGTTCGAGGTTCCTCCCGACTGATATTGATAATTGTACATATATCCGTTACTTTGGTAACTTGAAATGTACTGTATTGCTAAATCACCTAATATTGGTGTATTAGAAGTTGTACCATTTAGATGCGCCCTCCACTTGAGGTTTGTTCCCGGATTGGAAAATGTCACCATTTGCCCCAAATTTGCGTGTATCCAAGTAGTTCCACCATCGTTAGAAAGATCAATATTTATCGAAGTACCTGTTGGTTCATAGGCTAATACCGAAGTCAATTTCAAAGTTGTAAGGGATTTACTTACAGCGAATGTTGAACCTACTACTGTAGCTGAAGTCGTAGTTGATGAGCGTGAATCAAATAAATCTCCATCACCCAAGAAGTTAATCTTTCTTAATTGAGATGAGGAGCAATATGAGTTATACCGATGGCAAGTGTATGCGACTTTGCCTGTGCTATCTTCAACCAAGCCATAGTGGCCACCGCCATCTATCTCAACCTGACCCATTGATTCGAGCCATAGTCCATTGAATGCATATTGATGATGAGTACTCTTGTATCCTTGATTACTGTAAAGATTGTATGTGACCATTGGATAGTTAACGACCAATCCTGCTCCATAATAATAATACATTGAAGGAGAACTTCCCATCAACCATGAACCATTTATTGAAGTTGGAGATGCGGGGTTGACTTCCTTAACATAATGGGACTGACCTTGTGAATTGTAAGTTGAAATATACATCTTTCCTGTATCATCATCAAAATCAACTCCAGTAATATAGTCGCTATAACTCCATACACGTTTGCATTTCCATTCCCAGTTATCTTTGGTTCCATCATTGTTGGTGTCCACAAATAGCACGGACCATTTTACAACATTACGATTTGAATATGATGCCGTATATACATCGCCATTGTAGACTGTTGCATCGTATATGTAATAATTTGAAGAAGTGGAACATCCATTGCTGAGCCCATTATTGTTGAATGCTGCAACCCCTAAGTAGGCACCAGTGCTCTTGTTTATCCGCAAAATTGTTGGCGTACTCAATCCAGTACTTGAATATTTCATGACATGAAGTTCATATTCTGAAATTGGAACTACCACGCCCATATATCCCCATGCTACGGTGGATGAAACGGTTAGGTCAGAATACTTTAGACCAGGACTGTTGTATCCTTGGTCGGATAATGCAATGAATCCACCTGTTGTATTTTGATGAGCACCACCGAGTGATTGTACCGTAGCGGTTCTTGTAAAATCAGCATGATTAACCGAAGGCACGCCCTTGAGCGCCATTACTTTAGAGTTCACATCAACATTATTGCGGCCTCCATATGTGAATGGAGAAGGTGGGCTAGGTTGCCAATTTCCATCACCTGCGCCGCCATAATGAACATTGGTTGTATAATTTGTATATGCGGTG
>DUCL01000158.1 GCA_012959845.1 Candidatus Poseidoniales archaeon | reverse complement strand
GTTTCCGGGTAGTCCAGTTATTGTTGGAGCAACATTTGAAATCATTACTTTAGCAGTTCTTGTTTCAGATTTCTCTCCATCGTCATCCCAAGCAGTAACACTGATTTGATGTTCTCCAGAAGTTTGCCAAGATACAGATATTTTTGATGAAGGACCATTTGTTGTTTCGGTCCAATTTGAATCAAGGTGAGATGGTAGCCATTCAATGTTAAGATTATCTCTATCGCTTAGAGTATCATCGCCAGTAACACGTAGCAATACAACTCGGTCTTCATCCAAAAACCAAGAGCCGTTAGCATCAAGAGAAATATTGTGTCCAGCATCCCATAACTCAGGGTCATTGAGAGTTGGTGCAATATTTAGGACACTCAATGTTCTATTTACTATGGTGACGGAGCCGTCGTCATCCATCGCTTCTGCAACGATAACGATTTCACCTTCTGCCAGTGGAATGAAAGTACACGTCGGCTGTGTCAAACCCTCTTGACAATTAGTTCCAGGCCATGAAATTGTCACTTCTTGGCCTGCAGGTGAGGTCGTATCAACATCACCAGAATCACTAGCGTCAATTGTAACTGAACTCTCTACAAGTACACTATCTGGCATTGATAAATTGATATATGGCGCCCGATTTAGAATAGTGACTTGGGTATCGATAATATCTGAATCTAATTCATCATCAATGACAATCAATTTTACATTCCAGATTCCACTATCACTCCAATTCCATTGAGTCCAGCAATCAGGAGCATCTATAATATCTAGTAATCCAACTCGTGATTCAATTTCAAATCGACATTCAACATCGCCACTGTCTTCATCAAAAGAAGCAGTAGCATCTAATGTTACATTCTCAAATGTGTATTTTCCTTCATCAATAATAATGTCAGCAGTAGGTGCTCTACCAATAAAAATACTGACATTCGCATAATTATTGCTCCTGTTGGCATCTTGGGTAACTGTTTGATCTGGGTCTACGGTGAATGACAATGTCTTGAAGCCGATTGACTCGCTTTGCGATATAGTCCAATTTACCAATACTCTTTGTTCTGAATATGCAGCAATTGGCGCAATGCTCTCTCTAATACTAGCACCATCAGGGGTAATAACTTCCATCTCTGTTGCAGGGGAGGTTAATACTCCGCGGTTTTGTGCAGGTATTGAGAATGATAGAATGTCACCAGGTAATGCTGCGTATCCAATAGATTGAGACAGAAAACCGTGGTGTACTGACCCGCGAGTTCTTGAAACAATAATAGAATCAGATTGTGCAATCAAATCAACGGCAACAACGCTCAAATCAATTACTAAAGTTTTAGCACCGACAACATTTGTTACAGGGTCCCAAACCACTATTCCATTACTGGTATAATCGTCACTAGAGGGAGTATCATCAATCACAGTTGATGAATTTAGTTCGACAGTAGCATTTCCATTTCCATCCGTAGTTGGATTCTCAATCGTGTCATTTAATTCATACCTCAGTTGTAGATTTTTATTCGCTTGTGGAACACTATTGGCTAGATAAGAAATGGAAATATCCTGACTTGATTCTGGTAGTGTGGCAATAAATTGTGTATCTAAATTAATTTCCACATTTCTTGTACCTGGGTTTGAAGTATCTTGCACCCCCCATGAATCAGTAGGTGAATATTCCTTTAGCAACCAATCAATTGTGAATCCTGCTGAATTAATGAGTCTAATCCAAGAAGGTCCTCTTACTGCAGGACAATACCATTGGAAACCAGAATTCACACCAGTTTCATTCCACTCCATTATCTTATAAGAATCATCACAACCACTGTAAGATATATGATTTCCATCTTCGCTCGGTATTCCATTTGACGTTACTTGCCAACTTGAATTTTCAGGTCCACTTGTGTCAAAACCTGACGGATCAAAATAATCGGAAGAACCGGTAACAGTTGTACTTGAGTGGTATGGCATATACCATTGGTCGCCGGTATGAAGTGGGAAATCATATTTTTCTTTTGCTGGTTCATACGATGTGTCAAAAGTCAAATCGGCTAAATCTTGCTTAAAAAATCCGAGATTATATGGTAAGAAATCAACCCCTAAAGTAAATTCCATATTGATAACAGCAAGGTCTCTAACTCTTATTATATCTACTCCATCATATGCAACGTTTAGTCTCCCACTCGTCCCATCAAGAGTCGCGCCACTGTTTCCAGTAGTGAAATCACCACTAATTTTCATTTCATAGACCAATGTTTGTATTCCATCTATGGTCATAAATTGGATATCCTCTATTTCATAATCAGTATCGCCAGTTAGTGTATTAACCGAACCAGAAACATTTGCTTGCTGTATCAATGAAGCGACATCAAATTGAGTTTCGTATACCCATGTATCCCCTATGCGGTAATTTGGAACATCAGGCGCCGATGTAGCCCCATCAGCATGTAAACGAATATTGTGTTCTAATTCAACGGAAGCAGAATCTATTAGCACAGTTAATGGTGCTAAGAAAATTATTGCGGTGAGAATAATTGCGACAATACGCTGCAGTGTCATAGCAATCCCATATCAGTGACCCATATAATGCAATTGTTGAATAGTTTATTTCACAATTACATTGAATCCAAATACTGTTGGCCAAAATGTTGCCACTGTTCTTCGCTCCAACCTTCTGGCAAACCATCTTCTGGAATCGGCGGAGAATCTATTTTTTCCTCATTCTCAATACTACCATCTTCTTCTTTCATACTGTCATTTATTTCCGGTTGATTTTCAATCATGGTATTCGGTGCGATTTCCATGGCAGCAGCAAATGCATGAAGTGGGGGAGGTGCTTCGGGCTTCCTTGCATCAATCAGAATTGCCATGTGGTCAATCGGTTCTCCAAATTCATCTATTTCATTTTGAAAGTCAGACAATTCAGGCCA
>DUCL01000157.1:5054-17741 GCA_012959845.1 Candidatus Poseidoniales archaeon | reverse complement strand
CCATATGCTGGGATGATATTTTTTTGAGGTGATATAATGAAACAAGAATATGATGATAATGCTCAGTATGGAATTGGACTGATGATAGTCTTCATGGCGTGCATACTAGTTGCTGCAGTATCCAGTGCAGTAATTATCCAAGCAGTGGAAAAATTAGCGCAACAAACCCAACACACAGCACACGATGCCAATAAGGAGGCTGCAACTCGGATGATAATTCTCAATGCTTGGGTTGAGGACAGTTATGACGATTACCTATTCATGATAGAATACCAATCAATGGGGAAAGAAGTAAATCCTGCTGATGTTGATTGGATATTGTCATGTACTGATAATGGCAATTTCTACTATAGGAGTGGCTCACTAAATTCTTGGATTTCAGGGCCTGGTTCAATTTGGGAGGTAGGCCAACAACCAACTTCTGTATCAACTCTTGAATCTGGAAAGAGGTATTTTTTCGGAATTGATGGTGGCACAAATGCAAACCCAAGTGATGCTCATTGTGGTCCAGATTGGATTGAATCAAGGGGAATTACTGCAACTTTCATGATAAATATGCCAGATGGCGGAGTTACAACGCAAATACTTCAGGTCAGAGACCTATCAATAGGTGCTTCCGTAACATGACATTCTGTTGCTCAGTGATGATGTTGGAATTCAAAACATTGGCAAGTAGAAGTTCTACAATCTCCGTTTCAGACTACACCCTGTGCATGCATTGCTTCAGCGATCTTTAGGAATCCTGCAACATTTGCACCAAAGACATAGTCTCCTTCTCGACCATATTTCTTTGCAGTTCTATATGCATTCTTGTGAATACTAACCATGATAGCTTCTAACTTTTCATCTACTTCTTTACGAGTCCACGACATACGTAGTGAATTTTGTGACATTTCAAGCCCAGATGTTGCTACTCCACCAGCGTTACTTGCCTTACCAGGTGCGAATAGAACTCCGCTCGCTTGGAAAACTTCAACTGCTTCAGGTGTACAAGGCATATTTGCTCCTTCTGCAACTGCGATAACTTTGTTCGCGACCAACATCTTTGCTTCATCACCGTTCAACTCGTTTTGAGTTGCACAAGGAAGTGCTACATCGACATCAATATTCCAAAGACCGCTTACAGTAGGCTCTGGTTCTGCTACAGTATATTCCACACCATCGAAATGATCTGCATATTCTGAAAGTCTTCCTCTGCGGTTGTTCTTTAGGTCCATGATATAATCTAACTTCTCATGGGTAATTCCAGCAGGGTCGTGAATCCATCCGGATGAATCGGACATTGTCACAGGTATTCCACCCAAGTATAGGACCTTTTGACAAGCAAATTGTGCCACGTTTCCTGAACCTGAGATTGATACTGTTGCACCCTCAAAGGACTTGCCTTTTGTAGCCAACATCTCTCTTGCGAAATATACTAAACCATATCCTGTTGCTTCGGGACGGATTCTAGACCCTCCATATGAGCGGCCTTTACCAGTTAATACTCCACCTTGGAATTCATTTTTTAGACGCTTATACATACCGAACATATAACCAATTTCTCTACCACCAACGCCGATATCACCGGCAGGCACGTCACAGTTATGCCCAATATGTCGCCAAAGTTCCATCATGAATGACTGACAAAAACGCATGACTTCACCATCGCTCCTACCTTTTGAATTAAAGTCTGCTCCGCCCTTTCCGCCACCCAATGGTAGACCAGTTAGGGAATTCTTGAAAATTTGCTCAAATGCTAAGAACTTCAAAATTGAAGCATTTACTGATGGATGGAATCGGAGGCCACCTTTGTATGGCCCAATTGCACCATTAAATTGAATTCTATATCCCCTATTTACTTGGACTTCACCTGCATCATCAACCCAAGGAACGCGGAAATGAATCAGTCTTTCTGGTTCAACTACGCGTTCAATGATTGAAATGTATTCAGGATGTGCTTCAATCACTGGTTCAAGTGATTCCAATACTTCCTTCACCGCTTGGTGGAATTCTGGCTGATTAGGGTCGCGTGCGACTACCTTGTCATATATTGCATCAATTACGCTCATTAGGATACACCTTTCACACAATGTGTGTATTTGATGCCCGCCGCTTACCCCTTCTAATAGTTGCCATTAACAGCGCAGATAAAAAGCCCTTTTCATAGGTGTTGAAAATGGATTCAGTAGCCCTTTAATAAAAAATACTATTCGTCTTTGAGTGTATAAATTAAACCTTCAGCGATATGGACAAACCGTATTGAAGCGTTCTAATCTCTCTAATCTCCTAGAACCATTTTCATCAATATCTGCCATCGCTCGTATCGCTTCTTCGATGAGTCCGTGTTGATCTTCTTGAAGTCCAATTAATTCTCTTAGGTGATTTAGCATCTCCCACTCATCTTCACTTATCACTTCATCATCAAGAGCTGCTATCAAAGCACCTTGGTATGTTGCAACATCTCCAATATGATGGCCTGAGTAGTCCGCATCATTATCTACAAATGGATCTTTTTCTTCACCACGCACAACAGAAAGGCAGGTCGCCGTGTCGCTGGGATAGACTCCCAAAGCATTTGCTAATACGCGAAGGATTGATGCTTCGTTATTAGTTACAATTTTATCATCCATTGCAGTTCGAAGGATACTGATGTAAAGATACAATCCTCGTGAAGGAGTTAGGGGCATATCCACACGTGAGGGGTTTAGGGTTTAGCATTTATTACGAATTATCCTCAATATCTTGGCGATGCTTTCAAAATGTCACACAATAGTGCCCAGGATGTCAATCTCAAGACGGCCTTCAAAATTTGCAATACAGGAAAGTGCCTTGCAGTGTGCATTTTTTCCTTCTACAGATATTTCACACTGTGCTGTGTAATCATTTGTATGTCAATTTGCCATCATATGGAATACAGTTATATGCTGTCTGGAACTGTCTTGGAGTACTGAGGGAGAGAAGATGAGCCAGCCAAGCCAGAATGTTTCGCTAAGAATCACTGAGGATGACCTCAATGAATTGGAATCAAGAGTTGGCCTTGATGGTGCAAGAAATCGCTCTGATGTAATTCGTCTCGCAATACAACAATTCCTCCAAGGACAGCCACTCTTACCTGATATGGATACTGTCCGAATAACAATTGGCCGTGCTAACAAAATGCACCTAGGACAATTATACGAACTTCAAGGCATTAGTCCAGAAACTGCTTGCCATGAAGGATTGAAACTCTATATCGCTAATGCAATTGAGCAACTAGCGGAATTAACTGAAAAATTCGAATCTGCTCTTGAGGTGTCTCGAGCAGTTACGATCAGACGTGAGGAATACCACGAATAGTGGGTGAGCTCGGAGGGGATGGGATGTCTTGGCAAAATGATGGATTTAAACCACATGATGCCACCTTCATTGCTGTGTATGGTGAGGCCAACCTACACGGATTAGCCACCTTGCGTCTACGTGCCCGTCGTGCACGAGATGGCCAAAACCCAACAACAAACGGCCTCCCCGATGACGACGACGGGGAGGACTCCGATTCCACCCCAGCTAGCTGAGTTGGTGGTTACAACCCGTGCCCAGACCCCCAAATTTCTGGGCACATTTACTCAACTAAGGCGTAAGCCTTGTCATTCACTCCCCAATCCTTTAGAAGGGTCGCCAATGGAGTATAATTATGACGTCGCAGAATGCATCGGTTCATCCTGCGATTGAATACTTGGCGCATCAAAGCCCAAGACCTGGTCAAATAGATATGATCGTTGAAGCAAATAAGTCATTATCCAATGGCGGATTTCATTTGGCAGCAGCTCCCACCGGTATTGGAAAGACCGCCGCTGCCCTTGCAGCCGCATTAGAGGTTGCAAAAAAATCGGCTGTACCCAAGAAAATATTTTTCCTGACATCAAGGCAAAGCCAGCACCGAATCGTTGTTGATACTGTTAGAAGATTAAATCAATTACGCAAGGATAACGGGAAAATAACCCTTGTAGACATGATTGGCCAATCGGGTATGTGTGTTCAACCATTTGCAAAGGAAAAGCCACTGGTATTTTCAATCCTATGCTCGCAGGCAAGAAAAAGTAGAAGTTGTATTCCATGGATCACACAGGCTCCAAGCCTATCACAACGGATATTAGATGGCCCATTACATGTTGATGAATTAGTAGAATTGACAAAAATTCATCGTGAAAATAATGTTCTTACACAGGTATGCCCTTGGAAGGTTGCACGTGAATCTGTAAAACACGCTGATGTTTTCGTTGGAGATTATAATCACTTATTTGATGATGGAGTTCGCGAGGTGAGTCTAGAAGCGATGGGGGTCAATCTAAGTGACATCATCATCGTAGTAGACGAGGCGCACAATTTAGCAGGTAGAATTCGTTTGACAATGGAAAAAAGATTGACACCAACGATAGTAAGGAATGCTGCGATGGAAATAGAAGAACATTTGGGAGCATTACAGGAACATAATGCTGCTGCTGGACCTATGACCAATGAGGATGAAATCGATTTGTACATGTGGGGATTGGAAGTGATGAAAGAATGCCGGCGAACATTCTCTGAATTATTCCAATCATTGCACCGTAGTCTACCAACTGGCAAAGATGAACAGAAAGTCGAGGCAAGTGATTTTGTCAATGCTATTCACCGTGCTTGCGATTTGACGGATGGAGTCTTGGGTCAAAAAACAATCATTGGAAATGAGGACCAAATCACCTCACCGGTAAGCCGCAAAGACCGATTGAAACTAATTCATAAACTATTAGCAAATGTGGAAATTGAAGTTGATACCGATTCTGACGAAGGAGCATTTGAGCCAGATTCACATCGTTTCGCAGAAATTATAGGCTGCGTTAACCGCTTTGGAGAAGGGACTGCAATGACATTGATTTTCGATACAAAGGGTAAGGATGGTAAAATCACAACCCATTTGCTTGACCCAGGATTAGTTTCAAAACCTGTTTTCGAAAACTCTGCAGGAGCGATTCTAATGTCCGGTACTCTTTATCCGCCTGAAATGTATGCCAATTTGTTAGGGCTACCTAGTGCAAAGACCACTTCAAGGTCATATATATCACCATTTTCAGGTAGTAGAAGACCCGTATTATTGGCACAAGATGTTACAACAAAATACACTGAGAGAGGCCATGCGATGACTATGAAGATTAGAGCGCAAATTGAGGCTCTAGTCAAAGGAACACCTGGTAATATTGCAGTGTTTGTACCATCATACAAAATGCTCAATGAAATATTTGCCGATGCTCATTTCTCAGGTATTCGCAAAGTAACAGAATCTAGAGATTGGTCAAAGCAGGATATTGATGGAATTGTTGATTTATTAAAAGATGAAAAAGAATCTGGCCAAAGAATACTATTGTGCGGAGTGTTTGGTGCAAGGTTAAGCGAAGGTGTTGACTATAATGGTGGAATATTAGATGCAGTCGCCTGTGTTGGTATCCCTAACCCACCTCCTTCGGTATTGAATGATTCATTGAAAGAGTATGTTGCTGAACGTTTTGGTCGAGATTTAGCATGGCAATATACTTCAACACAGCCAGCAATTAATTCCATCATGCAAGCGATGGGAAGGCCGATTCGGTCTATTGGAGACCGTGCCCTAATCCTACTCTTGGACAAGCGCCATTCGGATAGAGTTTATTCCAAATGTTACCCGAGTGATTTGATGATGAGTAGCACATCTGGGCCTGAAACGACAACAAGTTTTGCAAAAAGGTTTTTTGCCAAGGTTCATACCACAACAGAGGAATAGATTTCATACAGAGGAGGACGAAGGTTCATGGACATCGCAAACAACGGCAACAATATGGAGGAGTGGCAGGACATGGACATCTCATTGAATGAGCCACTTGATTTAGTTCCAGATACGCCTATTTCTAATGGCCTAGAAGTAACTCCAAACCTTCTACATGATGAATTTCATCAGCAGGCTGGGCATTTGGGTGAAGTTGCACAATTACATAGCCAAGTATTGGTTACAGCAGGAATGTTACCTGAGACTCATATCGCTGAAGTTCAACCACAGCGTCAACTTGCGTGGGTGATTAAAGAATTGCATGGAAGATTGAATCCAGATGGATTGACTGTTCCTCTATTGGGGGCGAACATTAACCAAATTCATCTGCAGGTAATGAGGAGTGAAACTCGAGCAACTGTGAAGTTGACTATTGCTGATGAAAATAACCCTGACCTTGAGCGTTTGATGCCACTTCCTGAAGAAGCAACTGGTGATCTCACTGCTCACTTTGTTAATGGTAGATTGCACCTTAGATGGTAGACAAATACAACAAGTCTTTCCATTAAAACACTTGAATTTCAGCGAAAAAGCGAGTTTTGGTCCTGCCGCAAGGACTAAGGGTAGTTATTCTCAGCATGATTCATGGCTATCGACACAGGAGATACTGGTTTCATGCTTCTAGCCACCGCTTTGGTGATGATAATGACACCCGGATTGGCCTTCTTCTATGGCGGACTGGTGAGCAGAAAGAATGTCCTCACAATCATGATGCAATCGTATGTATCAATGGGCGTGACGACGATTTTGTGGGTAGTAGTCGGTTACTCATTATGTTTCAGCGGCGACGGTGATATCATCGGGAATCTGGATCTCATGTTCCTGCAGGGAATCGGAATAAATGATCTCTACCCGGGCTTGGACATACCCGTACTGTTGTTCGTCGTCTACCAAATGATGTTCGCGGTCATCACGCCAGCCCTCATCACCGGTGCTTTCGCCGGTCGCATCACCTTCAAGGCCTACCTCATCTTCTTGGTGGCCTGGCAGTTGTTCGTCTACTTCCCCTTCGTCCATATGATCTGGGGCGGTGGCATGTTGGCCGATTGGGGTGTGCTTGATTTCGCCGGCGGCATCGTAGTCCACGCTTTGGCGGGAATGGCGGCCTTGGCTAGTGTGATGTATGTAGGTAGCAGGCAGAATGAGGACGAGGATGTTCACAACATCCCATTCGTGGCACTAGGTGCTGCGCTCCTCTGGTTCGGCTGGTTCGGCTTCAACGCCGGCAGTGCGCTGGACGTGGGTGGCATCGCCGTGCTCGCCTTCATCAACACGCAGATTGCCGCTGCCTTCGCAGCCATCACATGGCTCCTCATAGCCTGGTATTATGATGAGAAGCCATCTTTCGTTGAGTTGCTCATAGGCATGATCGCTGGATTGGCAACCATCACGCCGGCGGCAGGCTTCGTCAGTCCCCAGAGTGCAATGGTCATCGGAGTTGCAGCAGGTGTGGTTTGCTACTTTGCAGTGGTTCTTCGCAAGAAGAAAGGTTTGGACGACGCTCTCGACGTCTGGGGCGTTCACGGCGTTGGTGGTTGCTTGGGAATCATCATGCTGGGTGTACTGGCCTCCACTGAAATCAATCCTGCTGGGGCGGACGGCCTCATATCAGGAAGTTCAACTTTCTTCATGGCCCAATTAGCTGGATTAGCTCTAGCCTGTGCTTGGGCCTTCATCTTCACCTATGGCATGCTATATGCGATAGACAAGGTAACTCCCGTCAGAGTAGACGAGGGTGATGAGGCTAGCGTGGATGAGTTACTGCACGGTGAGGCCGCGTACATCAACTAGACCAATGAAGTCATTGGCAAACTCATCGGCAAGTAATGAGGAGTGAAACTCGAGCAACTGTGAAGTTGACTATTGCTGATGAAAATAACCCTGACCTTGAGCGTTTGATGCCACTTCCTGAAGAAGCAACTGGTGATCTCACTGCTCACTTTGTTAATGGTAGATTGCACCTTAGATGGTGAAAATTATGCGGATTCGTTGAATCTCTCAATCTGATATCGCTTCGCGTAACGACTATTCTGACGCATAAATCGATTGTAAATACAAACGATTTTCAAGTTCTTGGAGTAATAGCTTGCAACTGGTCAATCTCAGCACTCATACGATTCAATGCTTGAACTGCTGCCTCTTGATGCATTCCACCCATCTCTTCACGACTATATCTTGCAATCTCAAAAGTGTTGTCCAAAGCAACTAGTGCATCGTTGGAAATTCCAGGCATTGCTTGACGAATAGCAACTTCGAACTCACGAACTGTTTCAAAGTCACGTCGTAAGAAATCACGCTGTTGAAGCAGTGAACACAAATCTTGGTAGCAATTGAAAATCGCTTCTCTTATCGAGTCACCGGCGGCCAATAATTCAGCAGTATATGCGAATATTTCAGCAGCATCTGACATCATTTCAGCAGCCTTTTTCTTTCTGTACATAACAACGCCTGCAGCACCTAAGGCTGCGATTAGTAGAATCATTACATAGGACCACATAGATACTTCTTGCACATCTTTAGCATAGGAGTATTCAGGTGCGAAACCATCTTGACGCTGTGCTGCAAATGTAGCGAGGCTTTCATCACTCAAACGTGGGTCGTTGATGATGATGTCCATAGAGACTTCACCCCATACACTCGCATCACCGTAAGGTGGGTCTGAGTTGAATACTATTACTGCAACACCATTTTCATTTGTTATCGGTTGTAATGGGTTACCCAATTGAGTATGATTACCATCATAGAGATAGATGGTTACACTAATTCCTGGTATTCCAGCACCAGTATCTTGGGCGGTAATTATTACACTACCAGCAATATCCTCATTCTTATCCTCTACAATATTATCAATAATTACACTGATATCTGCATTGACCTTAACGTATAAAATCTGCGAAATACTCTCTGCATTCAAGTATAAAGAATCATTTCTAGGAGCATCAATGGAAATCCATTGTGAACCCGATTCCATCCATGATGGTGCAGGTCCTGTAATTGAGAAGTTGCCATTTGACCAAGTGATTAGTAATCCTCCGATACAACTTGCTCCGTCTCTGTTATTGATACAGTCTGTACCGTTTCCAATGTGCATAACAAGATTCTCAAAGACTTCTCCTTGACCGCCAACCTCTGCTATTGAACCAGTTAAGATAATTGGTGCGAAGGTACCATCAGAACGTGTTACAATCTTAGAAGATGATTCATCAAGAGTGATTTCCATGTTGGACCAAACGATAGCGATAGCATTTGTTGATGCCTCAAGATGAGCATTTGTTCCTGCGAAACTGACTGTGAAGGTGTGTTCACCTCTTGCCAATTCCATCGTTGCTGGAATCACTGCACTCCAAGAACCATCTGCGCTAGTAATTGCTGTCGCTACTTCAACATCGTCGAGTACGATGCTTACCATCATTCCTTCAAGACCGTCTCTATTTACTGTATCAATGTCAAACAAGCGACCAGAGAGTGCCCATGTGTCTCCACGCGTTGCATCTCTTCCATCATCAAAGATTAGAGTGATATCGGATCGATGTGCGAGGAAGAAAGTAGTATTGCCTGAATTAGAACGATAGAATCCTTGAGCAGGTGCTAGCGCATCCAAGGTATGGTTTCCAAACGAGAAAATATCAGGCATGGTCCACTCGTAGGAGAATGCTCCTTGAGCATCAGTTGTAACTATTGCAACAAGAACACCTTCAACATTCAGTTCTACTTGATGCCCAGCGATAGGGTTCAATTGATTGTCAACCACAGAACCAGTGATGGTAACATTTTGTGTTACTGCAACTGGACTTGGCATTTCAACCGTCACTAGAATCTTACTGAATATATTCCAAGTACCACTTTCTTGACTTGGCAAATAGAATGTTGTTCCTGTGAACTTAGTTTCAAGTGACAATGGGCCAAGGTTTGCATCTGCTGGTACTGCATGTACTGCTGTAAACATTCCATCCACATCTGTTGTTACATTTGTCAACCAGTTACCATCAAGCCAAATTTCAATAGTCATATCGGCAAGAGGTGAATCAACAATATCAAGCAATCTTCCTTGGATAGTCATACTATCTTCCCGGTCTACATCTCCTGTTGGAGTAATTAACAGAATCTTAGTTGGAACACTGACATTGAAAGGAACAATATCGCTGCTTGGATGATAATACTCAGGATTCGCAGGGTCACCTACACCAATTGGGTCAACCCAATCTCGACCACCAGTGAAGCGAACTTCAATCTGGTGTGCTCCAGCATTTGCATCTTCAGGCAGAACCCAACTCAAAGAGAAAGCTCCACTCATTGCATCTGTTTCAACACTTGATACTGGAACTCCGTCCACTAATAGATGAACAATTGCTAAAGATTCAACTCCGTCAATATAGAGTGGTAATCCAAGGTCATCGAGTAGAGTTCCGTTAACTACGAATGTATCACCGGCAGTAAGCGTGCTAGGACTTTGACTAATTGTTAAATTGGTTTCAGCCAATACAACGAATTGTGTAGTTTTATCACTACCCAATAATCCAGTCGTTCCTGGAATTCCACCGAATGTAACTCTAAGGTCTGAAAGACCTACTGATTGGTTACTTGGCACATTCAATACCCCAATGGCAGTTCCGTTATCAGCAGTAGTAAAGATTGCACTAATATTAGTGCCAACTATCTCAACCATAATCGCCTGTTGTGGTACATCTTCTCCAGTATTATCTCTAAGTAATATTCGTAATGAAACATTATCGCCACGATTGGTTCTATCGTTAAGTGAAGGTTGACCAAGACCATCGGTTGAAGGCCTAATGAAAACCAATGTTGTATATCCACGGCTATCAAATGTGGTATTGTCCTTTGAACCTAAGTAGAAATTGACATTTGGTACAAACGAGGCTTCAAGAACATTATTTCCTGCCTTGAAAGTATGACTGAGTGTAATTGTTGCATTCCAGAAACCTCCGGTCATTACAGATCCATTTGCTACGGTAAATCCTGTAGGATTTCCATTTAATGTGAATAATATATTAGCCAGTAAATCTGTGCCATCTCTTTGTTCTAAGCCACTTCCGTTATCAGAAACAACTCTACCAGATACATTGAATGATTGGCCTGCCACTGGATTAGCCGATATTGCATCAACGACCAATATTGTAACTGCTCTAATCGTTATGGTTGATAAATTAGCGTTGGTAGATAATAAGTCACTTGAACCATTGAATACAATGTTAACTGAAATCAAGCCAAGTGGATGGCTTGAAGGAATTACATGAGTAAAGTTGGCAAATCCTTCTCCATCAGTAATTGTAGGTGTTAGCCATGTCTCATGGAATTCGATTCCAACATCATAACCTACAAGTGGCTGCCACATATCTGAAGACTCTACTAACTTAGAAGTGATATTGACCTGTTCACCTCGATTTATAATAATAGGATTTAGTGGTATTAAATTCTCAAACCGAGAAACTCCCATCACCAAAATTCCATGCTGAGTTGAGGCGGTTAGGTAGAATGGAGAAGAACCTTCCAACACACTGATTACCAACGTTTTCTGTCCTCTAACCGTTCCATTGTTTAGAGTATCAGTAGGAATTGACATATTGAATGTTCCATTTTGCGAAGTGATATACCCTTCAATCAATGTTTCATTGGGATTTTCTAACCAAAATGCAGTTAATGCAACTGCGCTAATCAATGACCTGCTCCCATTATCTGCATCAAGAACTTGCCCCAATACATTGAAATTTATTCCAGCCGTAATAGTGTTCGGAACACTATCCACTCTGAAATCACTATTCACTTGAATCGTAATATTTACAATGGTATCGTTACCAACGCGTCTTGAATTACCTATACTCAATCCATCGGTTAAGTCATCGTGGACTACCATTCTCAAATCATAATAACCAGGGCTAATTCCTGAAGGAGTCCATGATAAACTTGCATTTCCAGAAGCATCTGAAACAATAGTACCGATGGTAAGATTAGTATTACCATAATCAAATACAAACTCAACTGTTGCATCACTTACATTTGACATATCAGCAATATCGAAAACTGAAGCGTTTAGGAATACAGAGTTATTCATCTCCACTATTACTCTGGCCCGTTCTGACTGCACAACAAACTCTGATTCTATACCAACTAATACCGATGGGAAATTCGGAGGTTGAGGTGGGTCAGAAGGCGGTGTGAGGTCCACTAATTGATAGTACGCTCCGCCTACTTGAGCCAAGACATCAAAGTCCACTCCCAAATTGAAATCATATACATTGCTCGGCTGATTGGTTGGCATTGTCACTGAAATATTGAATGTTCCAGTAGAATTATTGAGTGAGCCATATGCAATGTCTAACGCATTGCCATTAGGTAGGAACATTAGCACAGTAAGCATTGAATCGTTATCAAGAATTGGTGTCAGATGTACCGGGTCGAATAGATCGCCGTAAATGTATGTTGTAGTGCCCAAATGGTTCCAATCTTGTCCAACACTGATATTCCATCCAACTTCTGCCTGTGTTCTTAGCCAACCATAACCTGTTGACTGCTGGAAGTATTGTGAACCATTGAAAGAAACATCAAGAACATAATCATAAGCAATCTTACTTGAATTCAAATCCCAACTCAATGTTATTACTGTAGAGTCAGGGTCATTGGTAGTATTTACCCAATTATTGTCAAAGTAGAAATCATAATCTCCAATTGTTTCAAATCCTTGGATTACGCCTCTATGGTCTTCTATTTGTACGCGAACATTTGTCGCCATGCCTCGCATTTGTGGCATTGCTTCGATTGAGAAATCAAGTATTCCTTGTAACCAATATGGTTCATTGGTGGAGACATTTGCATCATCAGTTGCCAATAAAACATCTGGGAAGAAGCGTAGTTGAATTTCAATTACTCCCGCTGCT
>DUCL01000157.1:0-5044 GCA_012959845.1 Candidatus Poseidoniales archaeon | reverse complement strand
ACAGGAGTATCTGCTGAAGAAAGAAGATGCGTAATTGTAAATGAACCATTTACTGTGAAATTGAATACCTCAAGCCATTCCATTCCCGAATCATTTTGCCGGATAGATAATGAAAGGTTTCCCAACATAGCTACTGGAGATGCACCTATTGTCATCGCAGAACCGTTAATGTGGACATCGTCATCTAAGACGAATACACTGTTATTGGCCATTGGCCCTTCAACTGTTGCAGTTAGGTTAGGAGCGTCACGAATATCAAGAGCAATTGTATGTGTAGATGGACGCAGATGGAATTGTGGTGGAATAAATGAAGTAACGGAATTATCAGTCCAACCAGAGTAGCCAAGTGTTGCAGAAATATTTGTCTTGAATTCTAATGGATCTAAATCAACAACAATACTCCATACACCTCCAGGGCCAACATCACCACTGAGATTGGTTACACCGTTTACCGAAGAAACAAATTCTAACCAAACAGTTTGGTTTTCAATTTCCTGTGCCCATGTTGTTGGCGGATTTTCAAATGAGAGCAAACCTTGGAGGATAGTAGTCGCACCTGCGCCTACAACAGGCGAGTCTATCGTTTGCGGACTGGTGTGATTAATCATTGAATCATCGGTGACATTGATGTATACATCTAAGACAATGCCACCGTGAGAAACATATCCACTTTGATGATGCTCAATTACAAGTCTATGAATTCCTGGGCGAATCGCTTCTGCTGGAATGCCTTGCATGGTGAAATTACCATCGGGCATACTATTCGATGAGGAAAATATTCTACCAGGAGCGCCGCCAGAACCAGGCACCTGATCTGCTTCATCAAGAGGTACAAGATAACCTATGAGTGGTAAATTGGATATTGGTGTTGAATTTTCTGCAAATCTAAGTTGACCGGAAACACTGAAATTAGTTTGGCCGTCTCTATCCCAAGTCAATGGACTAGCAGTTTGGTTAACAATTTCAATTTCTTCAGCTGCCGGACAAGCATCAAATGCAACCCAGCCCATGTCTAGATTACCATTTGAGGGGTTTTGTTGGAGTTTTACCTCTCCCCATGTAGAACGGTGTTCTGAATACACTTCGTAGCCGTTACCGGTCCATATTCCACCGACAAATCCGGTGACGTATCGCGCTGGTAATCCGGCCAAACGTGCCATTGTTACAAATGCTGCAGAAAATTCTGCGCAACTTCCTTCATGCACATTGCCAACGAGAATATTGGACATATCCTCTTCCATTGGGGCACCTGAACCATTGTAATTTCTCTTGAATTCAGTTGTTGAATTACCGTTGATTAAGAAATCTGAAATCGCAGAAGCCTTAGAATAAGCATCTGTTACTCCAGCATCGCTAATCACTGCATTTGTAATATTGAAGAGTCCGGAATTGGTATGGGATGGGTCCGTGAAACTAGCATCGAGTGCTAATTCATAAGAAAATCCAGGACTGGCTATTGAAGAGGCGGAATTGTTAGCCCAGTCGAAGTAAAATTCTGAATTGTTAACCCAGATTTCACTTATTGGGCCAGGGTTAGCAGTAATTATGTATGTATCATTTGATACATCCAAAAGAGCCCCAGCATCATTCCAAAATGCCAATTCTGTCCAAGAATCAGGCATCGGAACCGCTCCATTCATTATTGGACTGTTCATTTGTAGCGTCCATACAATAGTATCATTTGCAAATACTGAATCTGCTAAACCAGTCTTGTTAGTAGTAGGCACTATAACTGCGGTACTGGGGTGCGCTGTTCCGATATGTGCATAAGTCGTACCGGTGTAGAAATCGTTAGTAGTTTGCCTCCAGCGGTGAACTGAGAACAAATCAACCACGCCGGTTGTATTGTTTGCCCAGAAAACAACTTCATTCGAGATTGTATCATCACTTGGGTCCCATGGATTGAATGGCGCACCTACACAATTCACAAACCAAAATTGAATTGGACATTCATCACCATCTAACATCCCTCCTCCATCGGTATCAGGATTGGTCCAGTCTGTTCCAGTTTGATTCTCAATAGCATCTGGAATCCCGTCGCCATCAAAATCATCAGGGAGCAAATCATCACTCGGGTCATTTTCAGGATTTGTTCCATCAAAGTATTCGGACTTATCGTCTACTCCGCCACCATCGGTATCTGCAACTCCAATATCAGTTATCCAGGTATCTTGTGAACCATTTGTAATTCCAATCCAAGATAAATCACAACCGGTAGTTACTTCAAAGTAATTATTTAGACCATCAAGGTCATCATCCAATAGATTGGAACAGGGTTCATTGGGATCTGTTCCATCCCTGCGAACCTCATCATAATCATTGACTCCGTCACCATCTGTATCAACTAATGAAGGATTGGAGAACCAGCCAAAGGTACCTAGCAATTCCTGCCAGTCAGCCAAGCCATCACCATCCGAATCGGTATAGTCATCATCACAATAATTGTGAGTGGTTAGAATAGTTCCTGCTTGAGTTGCGCTATAATGACAGAATGAACCATTGCGGTTCTCCACGGTTGTCACACCTACGCCTGGTCCTACTGAAACACCTTGAAGCACATTATTGACAACTGTGGCATAGGCGAAAGAATTCGTTGTTCCCGATGCGTTATACCATCCAACACCTCCACTTGGGTTGAATCCCGAGCCGTCTCCTACAGTCACTTGGTTTGTTCCACTATTCCATGAAGCATAGGATGTCGAATAATCAACCATTGAGTCACAAGGGTCTGTGCCGTGAGAAACATTGCGCTCTTCACCGTCATTTATTCCTCCGAAATCTGTATCTGCAATATCCCAAGAAGAACAGGATAGATTTTCTTCCCAATTTTGGATACCGTCATTATCTGCATCACCAGAGTCTTCACGACGCGTTGGGTCAGTTTCACCAGGGTCCATGACACCGTTACCGTTCAAATCTTCCGCACCATCATCAAATGCATCACCATCTGTGTTGTTATTTCGAGGATCACTAGCTTGAGGAGGATTTCCATATGCGCCATTGACTTCAATTCCGTCTGGTACTCCATCGTTATCTGTATCTGAAGATGTTGGGTCTGTTAGCAATGTCAATGCCTCATGTGAATCATTTAATCCATCCCCATCAGTATCTGCTTTTTGTGGGTTGGTTGACGTTATTCCGTCAACCTCTGCAGTGAGTGTTGCACAAGCACCTGGACCAATTCCTTGCGCAGGGTCACATGGTGAAACGGTTTCAGTCACTACACCATTTGGACCATTGCGGAAACAAGGAGATGCACCACACATTGTGGTCCAAGAAGGATTAACATATTCCATCAAATTGATTAGTCCATCGCCATCAGGGTCTCCATTTGCTCCATCGACATTGAATGGATTAGTGGCATTCAATCCATTTGCTGCTTCCCAACCATCAGGCATTCCATCACCATCGGTATCCCATCCAGCAACATCTTCATCAGCGATTCCATCGCCATCATCATCGTTGCTTGAACAATCTGCATCACCATCATTATCTGGATCGGTTGAATCTACGAATCCATCCTTGTCATCGTCAAATCCATTTGTACAAATGTTCCCAACAGGGTCTTCATCGCACAAAATAATAGAACCTGTTCCATCAGAACCACTGCCTCCACAACCCACTCTAGTGTATTGCATTGCATTTTCCTCATCCCAATTATTTACTGGAACTGTTCCATTCCACCAAACACCTTTGTCAAGGACGTTTGAAGTGGTAGTTGAATCCCAGCCAGTAGGCATAAGGTAGTTGTATTCCATTAAATTAGTCATGCTATCGCCATCAGGGTCTCCTGTTGCTCCATCTCCACCCTGACTTGAAAGTGGGTTCAATCCATATTGCCATTCCCACCCATCTGGCAGGCCATCATTATCTGAATCTGGGTTATTCGGTTGAGTGTTCATCAAATATTCGAGACCATATGTTAATCCATCACCATCTTGGTCTGTTGCTGCTAAAGCACTGTATGAATATAAGTCAATTGTAGCGAATGTAGACAACAGCATCAGCATTACTAATGACAACGATTTGATAGCATCTCGATGCTTCAAAATCTCCAATCCTGGGCGCGCCAAAGCGGGGGAAGAATACTCATGCATAGTTTTCACTAACCTCGGGTTGTTCTTTTGCCTCATAAGGGGAATGGTACGCTGTTCATACATTGCTCATTTATTGGAGTTAAATGCTGATGAACAAACGCCACACTGAATACCTATTATTAGGAATTGTAAAAAGTAATCTCCTTTTCACTGCGAAAAGTTAGTTTAGAGGTTTTCAAGCTCGTCGAGCAACTCTAAATCATCATCTTCCTCGACTTCAATTTGTACTTCTTCCCATAGGGAATCTTCATCATTTTCATCTTCTTCTCCCTCGGCAAAATCAAATTCATATTCCTTTGATTCACCTGATAATTTTGCCCTATTATAGAAACTGTATAATCCCAATAATACGACGACAACAATCAATGCAAATGTTGATGGTTCTGGATTTATTATTTCATTATACATGCAAGATATTCCACTACATTCTGTCTTGAAGACAAAAGTTTTGATTTGAGTATAATTCCCCTCATAGGGTGAGTTCTCATCCATTGGAGTCATCGTCAAAGAGAATAATACTTCTTCACTATTCTTCAATTCTGCTGGCGATGTAATTTCCACTGAGAAATCCTTATTGGAATACGCTGGTAAATGGAGGATGATGAATGGTCCACCTGCTTGATCGGATGATGCCCTAATAAGCCCATCCCAATTCATTGGTTCATCCAAGGTGATTACCACATCGAGAGCCACATTGTTTTGGTTGTCTATTCTGAATTCAACGTTTTTTGTTTCTTGTGGTGAAAAGCGTGTTATCTCACTCTTTAGAGTTACTTCTAGGCGACCCGCACGGACATCTTTCTGGACTTCAATAACCACAGGTAAATCGAAGTATCGTGCAACTTCAGAATCAACTCCTTCTTCTATTACACGCGTGTAAATCGTATGGTTTCCAGCTTCTACTTCAGACAATAAGCCAATATCCAATTTCAAATCTACATATTCAC
>DUCL01000156.1:2204-3013 GCA_012959845.1 Candidatus Poseidoniales archaeon | reverse complement strand
CAAAACTAGATTGAATAATGGATGATTTAGATTCATTCCAAATATCAGTTCCAACTTTCCATCTACTAATTAAGACTCCAATTGCAAGGCCTAATCCTGCCATTGAAAGCCATAATTTATTGACTAATAATGCACTAACAAATCCGCTTTCATTTACGCCTGCTGAATTTACTCCCGATAATATTGCAAAGGGCAAACTGAGTAATCCGAACAATAACGCACCATGTGCAATACTATCAAACGCGTCATCGAGTTTACTATTTGATAGAATATTGAATGTTGATAATAGTTTGAAAGCAAAGCATAGTCCTGCTAATGCAAATGTTCCGACAACCAATTCTGTAGTAACTACGTGAATTGTTGCTGCTGAAACCATCACAACACACCTCCTTCTTCGGAAACTGTTGATGTGATTTCGTCAAATGATTTTTCTTCTTCGTTTTGATTAGTTCTATTTCTGGTCTGAAGTAATACTGCTAATCCTGCAAAGAAAACAAGTACACTTATCCCTTGCAGATATACCGCTGTAGCATCAATACTGAAACTCTGTTCATTGGTGACCAAAGTGAACCAAGGAGAGGTTTGCTGAGGCCCTTCACCACTTAGTAATGCGCGCCATTGCATTGTGGATGGTTGATTGGCTGTTGGTAATTCAACCATGAAACCATTGACTGTATCTCCTGTTACGATTGCCTGATTAGCAACTCCGCCATCAATTCTCCACTCAACTACAACTGTATCTACATCTTTGGTCAATAACTGGAAATTGGTTTGCTCTCCTACTTCACGGCCAACGATTGGTGTGAATT
>DUCL01000156.1:0-2138 GCA_012959845.1 Candidatus Poseidoniales archaeon | reverse complement strand
ACATTGTAAGCCTGACTGATTCCGAAATGAGGCGCATTATTGCCACCATGATGAATAGATGCGAAGAATGTGTAATTACCAACTTCTGGGGCTCTTAGCACCCAATCAATTGTATCTCCATCAACTAAACCGGTCACTTCGATATAATTGTTAACAGCACCATTTGAGTCGGATAGAATTTGCCAACCGATATCTTGTGGAGTATCGCGATAGCCGGTTGTATCGCTTAGTAAGAATAGGCCAATCGGAACATAGGGTGAACTTGTTAATGACTCAACTTGAAGAGAAAATGTTGTCGCTTGGCCTGCATAAATGCTGGATTCTGTTATTAGAATTAATGATGCTGATGATGTTGCATTTTGATCTGAATCACCATGGCATGCACCACCGCATTGCATATCATAGACTCCATCTCCAACACCACCAGGCTCAGCCGCACCAAGATTGGTAGCGAGCAATAAGAGGCAGAGAATTAGTGTAGCTTTTACTCGCATTGTACTCATTCAATCACCCCTGTTAAGATTGCCCGTTCCAGCCACAATCAAACTTGAAATTAGCATTATTAATCCAAGAATCATTCCTGCAGTATCGTTTGTGCTTTGTAGTTCTTTGAAGGATGATTCTACTGTAGTGGATGAAGAATCGCTGCCTGCATCCAATTGTCGCCCGTCTATTACCGGTTGGATTGAGTATGAATTATCACCAGAGAAAATTGGTGTATCAACAAAACTTGTTTGATTGGTTGTAGCGATGCTATTACCATTTCTAATGATTGAAAATTCACTTTGAGGGCCATCCCATTGCCATGATAATTCGACTTCTTCACCGTTTTGAACTGTAACGATATTGCTGACATGAGGGCCATTAACAACTTCGATGGTTTTTGTTGCTAGGCCAATTCCACCCAAATCATCTACAATTTGTAATGTCAGTGTGACTTGTGAAAACGCAGTGAATGTGAATGAGTGAGTAGAATGGGCTGAACCGGAATTTCCACTACTATCATTCCAAGACCAGATAGAATTGACCACTTCTCCATCGCTATCGCTTGACATCTGAGAATTTACTGTTATTGTTTCTCCAATCCATACAGGATTGGTAACGATAGTAATCAATGCTGTAGGTGGACTATTACTTATCGTCGTAGCAGCACTAGCCTCTATGCTATTCTCAATCCCATCATTAGCAATCACTTTGCAGGTCCAAATCTGACCTGGACCAATCATCGATGCTGGAACTATCTGTAAATTATCAAGTGAGCCTTCTCTAAATCCATTCCGCAGCCACTGAATGCTAACGGTAACTGGGTCATCATCGGCATCTGATGTGGAAATGTTGGCAACTAAGTCAGTTGAAGAATCAATACTTTGCGGTAGTGAGAGTGATACTTGAGGGGGGATATTTGAGCCGAACTCAGCTATTTGAATAGAAAATGTCCCTGATGAATCGCCTGTGTTTTCCATATTGTTATTTGCTGCAAGAACTGCTAATGAAATTGTTACTAAACCACTTCCAGAACTTGGTGCAGTCCAATTAACAGTCCAAGAGGTGCTAGCAGATGAGGAATGGGTTGCTGAGTTTTGGGGTGTATTCACTTGCGCATTGGTGCTTGGATTGGAAAGTGTACCTTTGTCAACGTCCAAAGAAAATCCACCGGCTGGGGAAGATAGGCTCATCCCGATAGTCAAAACATATTGTTCTCCAGCAGTATATGTGGTGGGATAACCAGACAATTGAGCCTCTATAACGGCGTTATTATGGCAGCTACAACCAATTGATTTGTTGAATTTACCAGTAGGATGGCCGTCGATTGCAGGCGCTGTTACGACTAACAACAACAGAATCGTTAACGCCAGCGTCCCAAAGCGACTCATGGCGATGCTTCATGGCATCTGCATTTCATACTTCGTCTAAATTAATGGTAAATGAGAAGAATTAGTATTCAAATAGAGATTTCTGACCATCGCTTTTCTCATCTACTGGAGGCCCTTTTTCTTCAACTTCTGCATCCACTTTTACTATTGTGTGGTGTTCGGACGTGGAAGAATTGATTTGTGAAAATAATTGTTCTTCGCTCCAGATGAGGAGTTGTAATGATTCTGCTTTAGCCAATTTTGAACCTGCTTTTTCTCCAGCCA
>DUCL01000155.1:538-3035 GCA_012959845.1 Candidatus Poseidoniales archaeon | reverse complement strand
GACAAGATTGCTGTGGCTGCTATTGGCCATACTAGTATTGAGCCGAATAAAGCCGCCAAAAATTGGAATGATGTTCTCGCATCCACCCCTTCATCTGTTGAATCACCAAGCAATCTGCCAAGGATTACTTGGAAACTGAGGGCGGCAATTGAAATCGGCAATAGCGCCAAGAAAATACATAATTTTACTAGAGCAAATGGTATTTTTAGCAGATTGGCTCTTCGTAAATCGAGGAATTGAGAATTCAAATCTCTCCCATCTAAATTGTGTTCATGGAGTATTTTTCCTGCATTGACTACAGCTTTATGCTTGATGCTTGTTAATTTCTTGGTGATATATTTAGATTCATCTTCTGACCCTTCAAAGGTTTGATTGGCATTTATTGATTGGTTAATCGCTCTTGCCGCAACAACTTCTTGCTTCCAAGTATGCAATGGTTGGCCTGTATATTTTGACTCTATGTGGGCAAGTAATTTGATTCCTCTATAATCGTCCCAATCACTGGTGTTAGGGGTTAATTCCATCAATTTCGGACGCAGTTTTTCTCGTAAAGCCAAGACTTGCTCAGCCGGCGGTTCGACCCAGTTTCCTTGTTTGACCGCTTCCACTAATTGCTGAGGAATATCAGATTTGACAATAGTGATTGGCTTGCCAAATTCTATCCATTGGTCAGTTCTAAAATAATGCCTGACCCTGTAGTGTAATCCTACTGGGACAATTACTGGCAGTGGTTTGTCTTCTGCGATTGAAATTGCTGCGGCTGCAAGTACTGTGCGCATTGGACCAGTTCTAAAACGAATCATATGAGACTCATCGTGACTAGTTCCTTCTGGAAATAAAACACAGCCAAAACCTCGTGATATTCCCTTTGATAGAGAAAGTAGGGTTTTGCCATTGAGGTATGTTGCTTCTTCTTCACTACAACCACCACGCAGTAATTCTGCCTTACGTACAACTGGTTGCATTGCTAATTTGCGAGTCCACCAACCCAATATTGGTCTTGTAACCAAGTCATGGCGGCCACCCATTACGAAATATTTTGGATTTGGCAACATAATTGCCAAGGCATCGATTAAACCATTGGTATGCCATGCTGAAAATAAGACTCCTCTATCATTAGGGATATTTTCGTAGCCCGAGATATGTGAAGTTCTAAATTGAACAGCCCTCACTCTTCTCGCCAATGTAAAGGCCACCCATGTCCAAAATCTAGAACCTGGTGTTTTCCCTGCAAAGGACGGTGCGGGGGTATTCAATAAGCGAACCATTTTCATCTTCTTGGCTGATTTAGAAAGTTCGGGTAATAGTTCTCCTTTAGCATCAACTGCGCCATCAGGAATGGTTTTTGACATTATTGAACTCCTCCGAGTTGTTTTGACAAATCTGCCAATGCTGCGTGATCTGCTTGGCCACCTATTGCTGGGGCGTTTGGCCACATTGATTGTAAAGTTCCGCCACCATCTCCAGCAGTTCTCGGGATTACATGGACGTGGACATGGGGCACTTCTTGGCCAGCCAAAGGCCCATCATGAATACATATTGTGAAATCTGTGGTATTGAAATGTGCAGAAAGTATTGCCTCAACTGTGCAAACACCATCAAATAATTCATTTCTTTGAGTTGTTGAAAGGCTAGACAAATGCTGAATTCCTTGTTTAGGGATAACAAGTGTATGCCCTTGTGAACGCGGAAAAATATCCAAAAAAGCGAGCCATTGCTCTCCTTCTGCAACTCTGTGGCATGGGATTTCGCCAGCGACTATTTTTTCAAACAATGTCGTACCTCCCATAACATAGGCTAAACTGTTCATCCTTTTGAGGTTCACATCGGTTATTGTGAAGAATTGTGTAAATCACATAGGTGGTAATAACCAATTTCCTGAAGATGTTTTTCGGATTGCTAATTGCCCCATATTGCCTTCTTGGTCTACGGTGATGTGGTGTAGTAATTCTTTGTTTGAATCGGGGAAGTCGCTTCTTTGGTGAACTCCTCGGCTCTCTTGGCGTGAAATCGCTGCTTGGATTGATGCTGTTACCAAACGCGCACTTGCAGCAGCTCTTGCGTTTTCCACCAAATTAGTATTAGCAATCAATGAAGATTGGTCCACGTGTATTTGCTCAAGGGTGGACAAAACCTTGTCCATGTGTTCTAATCCATTTGATAATGATGAGATTTCGCGAGAAGAACCTAATGCGTCATTCGCGGCACTCTTGATGCTATTGAATATAGAACCTGAACGTAGTACTTCCTCATCTTGCTTTATTTCACTCGCTTGTGATAATGATGAATGATGTTGCTCAAATGCTTGTTGCAGCGCAGTGGTTCCTGTGAATTGTCTGTTTTTTACCCACTCGCCAGCGTGTTGGCCAGCAGCAGAAGAGATACACATAGCATCCAGTAAACGATTTCCAACGATGCTACCAGCGCCGTGCAAACCAGAACAAGCCGCATCACCCGATGCATATAATCCAGTAAACCAGCGTGACCAACTGCCAAT
>DUCL01000155.1:0-528 GCA_012959845.1 Candidatus Poseidoniales archaeon | reverse complement strand
ACAGCACGGCCATTTTCATCGACTGCAATTCCGCCAACAGTCATATCCGCTCTGCTCTCAATTTCGATTGTTTGTTTGTTCATATCAATGCCTGTGCGGCTTTTGACCATGCGCATTGTAGCATCCCACCATACTGAATTGTCACCGAGTTCTCTTGCATCGAGTACCGGTTGTGAAGCACCCATTACCGCTGAACAAACCGAATTTAAATCGCCTTCTCCGACATCCAAGTCACTTCCATTTGCTTCATGGAGAGTTGCCCCTGCGCTTAGTATTCCCATTGGAATTACTAAGTTTGTATCTTTGATTGCCAATGGAGTTGAGGTGATAAATTCCATATCGCGCAGTGGTAGACCTGCCTGTAAAGCCAAATCAAGACCCAGTCCAACAACGCCATTGCTAAATGCTCCTTCAAAGCCACCATCTGCGATAATAATCGCCTTTGCTGAAAGTGATAATATTCTTCCATTTACCATATCAATGGCTATTAATCCATTAATTTTTTGATCACAATGAACTAGGGATAAG
>DUCL01000154.1 GCA_012959845.1 Candidatus Poseidoniales archaeon | reverse complement strand
CATTGAGGTTCCTGCAGCAATATTAGTCAATTCATCAGTCTGCCAAAATACATTCCAATTTGCCGGCAGATTACCACCTAGACCATTCGGCCCAATTGAATTGCTACTATTGCCAGTCCCGTTTCCGGTTCCATTCCCTGTACCATTGCCAGTGCCGTTTCCAGATGAACCACTACTACAGCCGATTATTAGGTACAGACAAAGTTGTATTGAATTAGAATCGATAGTAGTTCCATTACTGGACAATGTTCCAGTCATAGTGATATTTCCGATGGCTATTGGTAGCCATGTCGTTGAAAGGTTTACAACAGAAACTGTTCCGTTTTGTGTGTCATTCCAAGACCATACTTGCATCCCCAAGTCATTTTCTGCTACCACCTCTAGCAAATATGATACATTCGATTCAAGTGGATTAATTTCAACACTTACATTCATCGCACCATTGGTTAAGTCATAGGAAGTTGCGTTGCTTGGCTGTGTAAACATTAGAGTTTCATTTCCGCTTGCTTCATCCCATGGTTCAGCGACTGCTGTTTGATTTTGCCACCATGTTGCCAAATCTGGCTCGTACTCAACATCTAGAAGGAATGTGTCTTCAACCGAGCCATAATTCCAAGCATTAAAAGTTAAATTTGAAACTTCACCCTGCTCAAAGGATATTCCCCCTGACCAATTGTTCTTCAAAACAGGTTCATATGATGGTGCAACTGAAACAAAAACCGTAATTGTTGTTGAAATATTTTCATTCGGTTCGGTTACAATAATGTCAAATGAACCACTATCACTGGGAGTTCCACCTTCACCAAGTCTAACAATAATCGTAGTATTTTTTGACCAAGTGGGGAATACATTGTCAACAACATCTTCGCTGGCAATAATTTCCCAAACCGAAGATAGCGCCGCTGAATCTATTGTTACATTGTAAGATTCAATGGAAGTACCGTTGTTGTGAATTGTAAGAGTGACATTGCTAGATTGTCCATCACTGAGACTAACGTGCGCTACATCAGTTGATAGATGAATTGCCTCATCAGCAGCGGCTGGGAAGGCTAGCGGCGTAAGACTTGCAGTAAGCAATGCGACAACGAGGACCACAGCACGGATTGATTGTGACGACATAGGACCAAATCAAGCGGGGTATCCATCCCACTTGAGGGGTTCGGCCCTAAGGGCCGGTTTGATTACTATCTTTGAGTTCCTTAGAATACTCAAAATTTTAGTGCTTCAATTTTCGCTGAATCGATTACTTCCCAAGGGAATTCACCATTCTTACCAGGAGTTCTTCCGAAGTGTCCACCAGCAGCACAAGGAGAATATATTGGTCTTAGCAAATCCAAGTCGCTGGTAATTGCACCTGGTCTGAAATCAAAAACATCTGAAACTCTTTGGGCAATTTGTCTTTCAGATACTGCTGAAGTTCCGAAAGTTTCAACTCTCAAACTCACAGGTTCTGCGACTCCAATAACATATGCTAATTGAATCTCACATCTATCTGCCAGTCCTGCAGCAACTACGTGCTTTGCAGCCCATCTTGATGCATACGCTGCGGAGCGGTCTACCTTTGACGGGTCTTTTCCAGAGAATGCACCGCCACCGTGACGACCCATTCCACCATAGGTATCAACGATGATTTTTCGACCGGTCAATCCTGCATCAGAATATGGACCACCAGGGTCTGCGAAACGGCCAGTTCCATTTACAACGATATTGCAATCTTCTCCAAGTAATTGTTTAGGGATTGAATGCTTCACAACGTGCTCAATTATTTCATTTTTGACAAATTCAAGTTCTCTTACTTCATCTCCATCAAATTGGTCCTTAAGGTGCTTATCATGTTGGATAGCGATGATAACAGTATGAACTCCTTTGATATTACCATCTTCATCATATTCAACCGTAACTTGAGACTTACCATCTGGGCGAGCCCATGGCAATATCCTTTGTTCACGTACTGCGCTAAGTCTACGGGTTAATTTCTGTGAAAGTGCAGCAGCTAATGGGAAATAACGACCCTTTAGTTCAGGAAATGATTCTGTTTCAGTGCAGGCATATCCGAACATCAATCCTTGATCTCCTGCACCTTGTTGTAGTCCATCTTTGTTAACGCCTTGAGCAATATTTGCGGCTTGTGTTGTGATATGGACTTGGACATCACACAACTCATGAGATGTTGCGTCCATGCCAATATCATGACTCGTATACCCTATTGAGGCAGCGGTCTTACGTGCAATTGCCTGATAATCAGGAGCCTCTCCTACTAGAGAAACCTCTCCAGCAAGTACGATTAGGCTAATGTCATTTTTGCCTTTTACACAAGTTTCAACTGCAACTCTTGCATTTGCGTCTACAGCGAGACATGCATCAACGATTGCATCTGAAATCGCATCACATAATTTGTCAGGGTGTCCGCTAGTAACGGATTCAGAGGAGAACAGGTCGGCCAACATACACCGCCCCCCATGCCAATCGTTTATGAATAATGTGCCTATTATTGGCAAATATTATTCTTAAGAGTAATATTTGATGGATTAATTCCAACCCCGACTATTCAAAATCGGCCTAAATACGGTAATTGTTGAACCGATGTTTTGATGTGAGGTTGATTGCCCCACAACACCATGAGCCACTATGTTCCAACCACATATCGCACCCATACTCTAGGTGAAATTCAGAGCAAAGGTGCAGAACTTGTTGACAGTGAAGTGACAGTAGCAGGCTTTATGGAGGCAAATCGTGGAAAAGGTGCGATTTGTTTCGTTGACCTTAGAGATGGTACTGGAAAAACTCAAGTGTTCCTAAAGCAAGACAATATTGGTGAAGAAGCCCTTGATATGGTGCAGAGAATGACCCGTGAATCAACTCTGCAATTTACTGGCACTGTTTCACAGAAGCGACCTCCTAAGACAAAGGAAGGGGAACCAACTCCTCCGCCTGCATACGAAGTCGTAGCAACTTCTGTAAATCTAATCGCACGTGCACAAGCACCACTGCCACTTGGAGTCACAGATACAGTCCATGTAGCACTTGACACAAGACTTGACAAT
>DUCL01000153.1:4874-18370 GCA_012959845.1 Candidatus Poseidoniales archaeon | reverse complement strand
CGTGGCCACTCATTCTCTAGAGAGAGTCAAATCTCTTACTATAATGAAGGTGAACTCGCAATATTTTGTTTGGATGCAGAATTACAACGTCGCTCAAATGGTCAAAATGGAGTCTGTGACCTAATGGTTGAACTATGTAATCGCCATGCTATAGAATACGACTCTGCAGACCAACTTGGAGTGACATATAATGACATTAGAAAGGCATTAACTTCAATGAATGGAGGTTCTAGATTAGGAACTATGCTCGACTCTTTGATGAAAAGTCGCCAATTGCCTGATGTGGAAAAGGCGTTCAAACATTATTCTCTTAAATTAATTAGCGATGTCAAAAAGGATGTTGAAAAGGATGATTCTATCGATGCTTGGCTAGGCATTGCGTTCAAAGATTCGGGGGGCCAATTAGTAGTCACCTCTCACCAAACCGGTTCACCTTTACGTGAACTATTGATGCCTGGTGATGAAATAATTGCAATTAATGGAAGAAGAACTGATTCAAAAAATAGGCTAAACAGTTCGCTGAAGGGTCAAAAGGGTAAGATGGCCAACATTATTTACAACCATGAAGGTGTTGTGAAATCTGCTGAAATAATGATGCTTGGAAAGGTTCATCATAAGGTGAAAATTGATGGTAAAGGCAACCAAAAATGGCGAGATTATATCTCTAGCCGTCAAGGTTGAGAATTGCCCTCTTTTTTCAATTCTTGCAGAGAAATAAAGATTGGAGGAAGATGTTCGGCAATAGTGTGACGGCTTGTTTTTGGTGGAAATAATTCTCCTGACAAACTCATTTCTAATACTTCTTGCTTGGAGAGTGTTTCTCTATCACTTCCAGGCCAAGTATCTACAGTGATCTTTTCATCATCCAAATAATCAACACAGATAACTGGTAGTCGTTTCAATTCTAATAGAGCCGCAATTGCGAATCTATGATGACCATCAAGAATTGAACCTGTTCTTTTGTCCACAATAAGCGGTTTTGTATAACCGTTCCATCTTTTTGTCATGTCAAGGAGTTTATCCCTATTCCTCTCCTTTATCCTTTCATGTGGCTTGAGCCACTCAAGAGGTACTAGCCGCACATCAGTCTCATCCCACATCATAGCGTTGCCAACCTCCAACCAGCGATAATGCTTTGGCGCACTTGGGCTTGAACAACATCGGAGGGGATGCTATGGACGAGGAACGGGATTGGCCGACACCTGGTAATCTGGCTGATGTTACCGCTCAAAACTGCCCTCCGAAAATGAAAAAATGGGTTCAACAATTGGATGATGGTTTGTTATCAATTCTAAACACAATCGCTGAGAATGGCGGCGGTGTTTGGATTGTAGGTGGTGCGCCGAGAGATGTCATGCTTTCCACTGATGTTGCCGACATTGACTTAGCAGTGGACCTAAATCCACAAAAAATGCTGCAATTATTCCCAGATGCAATTGAAACCGGAATTGATTTTGGAACATTGACATTACGAGGTGGTGATTCAATGTACCAATGCACAACTCTCCGTACCGAATCACAGTATCTTGATGGTCGCCGCCCACAAGTCGTCAATTGGGGCACAAGTTTAGCACAAGATTTAGAGCGGCGTGATTTTACAATTAATGCTATGGCAATCGATGTATCCAGAATGAAGTTGCATGACCCTCATAATGGGATTCTTGATCTAGAAAGAGGCGTACTCCGAGCTGTAGGGCATGCATCTCTTAGATTGTCTGAAGATGGCCTTAGAATAATGAGGGCATATCGCTTCATGGATAGAAATGATGCGGGGATTTGGTATCCTGATAACAACCTAGCACTCGCATTATCAGAAAAAAGGAGAATGTTGTCAAATGTCGCATCCGAAAGAATTTGGAGTGAATTTAAGAAAATACTCTCTGGGAAAAATGTTGCAACCATTTTGGAGATGATGCTAAAGGATGAAGTTCTTAGAATGGTTTTGCAAACAGAATGGAATCTTGCAAGTCCAATTTTTGAAGCCATTTCTGAATTTGCACAAACTGAAACGGATTATTTGTCAATACTATCAATTCTACTTAGTGAAACAGACCCAATACAGGTTCCACAATTGCTGGAAAAATTAAAATTGTCTAAGTATGAACGTGATTCGGTCGTCGGCAAACTATCGCGAATGGGTCATGTTCCACTAGATGAAATTAGTAAATTACGAGTTCATTATCATGTACTAGGTGATGAAGCATCAAAACATCTGCGTTTGGAATATCTAATTAGAAAATACTCAATTCGTCTTGCATTGGGATATTCGAGTGATTGCAATCTGCAAGAACTTGATGCAATAATAATTAATTCATCCAAATTAAAACCTCTACCACACGGGGAAAAATCAATCTTAGATGGAAACATGTTGATGAAATTGACATCGATTAATGGCGGGCCAAAATTAGGTCATTTGAAATCTTGGCTGCACCGGATTCAAATTGAAAGAAATTTACAAACTGAACAAGAAATGATTCAAATATTATCTACAATTATTTGGCAAAATAGTGATGGTAATGATTGGCCTAAGGTTCAATTTCCAGAATAGTCACCAACAAGGTAATGAACAAGTTCTTTTGTCATTATAATATCAATGAGGTCTTTAGATGGGTAGCAATGGTGGTAAAAGTTATACTGAATTACAGGCAATCAAGTCTGACATTGAGGATGCTTTTACAAAAAGTAAAGGCCAATTGGAAGCCCTATCTGACAGCCAACTAGGAATCATTGCAGAGCAATATGGTATTGAAATAAATCTTTCTGACCGTTTACAAACTTTGAAGACATTACAGTTGAACGAATCTATTTCGGCTTGGCGCATGGCTTTCTCCAAAGGTGATGTGGCCGTTATTGCATCTGCTGCTGCTGCCGGAGGCGCTGTTGGAGTAGCATCTCAATTAGATAATGTAAAAGATGAATTGCAGCAAAAAGCAACACAAACGGCAAGAGAAAAAATTGCAAATGCTTCTTCGTCTGTAGTAGAAAACATTGAACGAAAAGCCTCTGATAATCCGATGGTAGAAATGATAAGAAAGAATTTTGGCCAATCATTAATTCAAGCGGGTTATTCTGTACCAGAACTAACAAAAATGCTCGATGTTGATGCAGATGGAATAATCACACAGGCGGAAATAATGCTCCTGATTGTCAAAATGACAGGGACTCCTCCTCCACCATGGGTTGTCACCTCAATTTTTGAAATATTAGATCGAAATCAAGATGGCATAGTTACCGTGGAGGAATGGTGGGCTTTCTTAGAAGAAATGGGCTTTGAAAACGATGCCCCCTCACCAACCATTCCTGCGGTTGTAGAAGAAAAACCAGAAATTGATGAGATTCTTGATGAAATTGACGAAATAGAGGAAGAAATTATTCAACCAATTGAAATTGAAAGTACTGTTGCAGAACCAATAATCGAAGAAATTGTAGAACAATCCAGCGCTAATTTAAGTGAAGTTGCGGAAAATAATAATGAGGACATTATCCAACAATTATTATCTTCACGGTTATCATCGGATGAAAGAGAAATCATTACAGGAGCCAAAAATAGCATTTGTAGCATTCAGATTGAAAGAGTTGAAAGAACTTTGATGGTTACAGACCATTATCGTGGTGGACACTCCGTCTTAGGGATTTTGAATGATGGTTCAAATAAGGTATTGGTAATGCTGCCAAAGAGCGAAAATGATGTTGTTACAAAATTCAGCAAGGGAGATACCGTTGAAGCGAATGCAATAATCGTCTCTTGGTCAAGCGGTTTGAAAATAGCAAAGATGGCTGGAACTGATGCAAGAAAAGTCTGAGTCAAAGTAATGCACGTGCAATAACGATTCGCTGAACTTCTTGAGTTCCTTCGTAAATTTGAGTGATTTTTGCATCTCTAAAGAATCTTTCAACCGGGAATTCCTTGGTATACCCATATCCACCCAAGACCTGAATTGCTCTCTCGCTAACCCACATTGCTGTATCACCAGCGAATAATTTTGCCACACTCGCTTCCTTGGAATGTCTTGGCCCACCATTTTCGTAATGCTGTTGCTTGGCCCAACTCGCTTTGTATACCAATAGTCGAGAAGCATCTATCCTGGTAGCCATATCTGACAAATATGCCATTATCATTTGGTGATGGGCAATTGGCTTACCAAATGCTTCCCTTTCGTGAGCATATTTCAATGCGGATTCAAAAGCACCTTGGGATATTCCTAATGCTTGTGCTGCAATGCCAATTCGGCTGTTATCTAATGCGTTCATCGCAATAGGAAATCCTTTGCCTACTTGCTTGATCACATTTTCCACAGGAACTTTGCAATCCTGTAGTATTATTGTACAAGTATCTGAACTTCTAATCCCTAACTTATCTTCCTTCTTTCCAACTGAAAAACCGTCAAAACTTGATTCTACAATAAATGCTGTTGTTCCGCCATGCCTTTTCACACCATATTCTGGATGGTCAACATCTTTTGCAAATAATACAATGATTTTAGCTTGTGTTCCATTTGTGACCCACATTTTCTCTCCGTTTAAGATATAATGAGCGCCGTCGTCACTCAACTTTGCTTTACATGTCATAGCTGCAGCATCAGTTCCTGCACCTGCTTCGCTCAATGAATATGCTCCAACTTCGCCTTCTGCCAAACGAGGCAAATATTTCCCCTTCTGTTCATCGTTACCATGAAGTGCAATAGTTTTACAACACAATCCTACATGAACGCAGTACATTACTGCAAATGAAGGGTCTACCCTAGCCAACTCTTCAATTATTATTGATTCTGATACATCGTCAATCGGCGAGCCACCATATTCCTCAGGCACTGTGACACCTTGAAGTCCATATTCGAGGAATTGTTGCCATTCCTCACTTGGAGCGATTTGGTTCTGGTCTCGATGCGCAACTGTAGGGGCTAATACGGTCTCCGCAAAGTCTCGAACTAACTCTCTAATCATTTCCTGTTCATCGGTTTGTGCGAAATCCATAACCCTACCCATCAATGCCAAAGGGCTCGCTTTCTTAATGCGTTTGCACGATTAATTACTATCATGATTCATACATGTGTTGATATATGATAATAAATGCGGCGAAACAAGGAGACATCATAATGGATGACGATATTGTTGAATTTAGCATCGCACACAACAGAAAATACTCTACCAACCACCTTTGGTTTCAAGAAAAGGATGACCGATTGATGATTGGTGTCAGTGAATATTTAGCTGTTGAACACGGAGAGGTTTTGCGAGTTGTATTACCACAATCCGGATTAGAAGTAGAAGAATTTGGCGCTGATATGTTCTCGATTTGGACCTCTAATGAAAAACTCTCATTCCCATCACCATTTTCAGGACAAGTTGCCGAAGTAAATGGTGAAGTAGAAATAAATCCAGACATTGTAAATGAATCTGCATATGACCAAGGGTGGATTATTCTCCTTGACCCTCATGAAATTGATTTAGAAAAACTCTTGGAACCTGATGAATACATTGAGTATATTTCTGAACTTTGAGGAAAGGTGATACCCTACCAGCGGTGGGTTTCCATTATGGCGGATGCAATGCAACGGCTGCGAAACAGTTTGCAGAATGCACCTGTGATTTGGAAAGGAGATTACCCATACTTTATCCATCCACTTACCGATGGAGTTCCACGACTAGACCCTGAGGTTCTATCCGCTGTTACAGAGTTATGTTTAGAGGCGATTAATTGGCAGAATGTTGATTTAATCCTTGGAATTGAGGCAATGGGTTTACCTCTTACCGCGCCACTTAGCATTAATTCTGGAAAACCACTAGTTGTGATAAGGAAAAGGCAATATGGGCTTGAAGGAGAAGTGAAAATTGACCAATCAACTGGGTATTCAAAAGGTGAGATGTTCCTAAATGATATCAATGCAGGGGAAAGGGTTGTTATCGTTGATGATGTCTTATCAACTGGTGGAACAATTCGGGCAATTATCAAGGGAATTGAAAAAACAGGAGCAAAAATAATGCATATCATCACTGTTGTTGAAAAAGGTCCTGGACTGAAAGCACTTCAGCAAGAGTATCCAAATATCAAAATTGAATCATTAGTTCGCCTTGAAATGGATGGAGCAAAAATCGTACTTCTTGACTGATTTGTTCCATTTCAACAAAGCATGGTTTGATGAAGGGGATTATTGCCCCTGCGAATAGGGGAACCTCATGGACTTGGACCGTCACGATTTCGAACTCACTGAGTTGATGGAGAGAATTCGTTCCAGTGACCACCGCCTCATTGCTCTTCAACTTCCAGAAGGACTGAAGATTCAAGCTCTGGAAATGATGGATCAAATTGAAACTGAGACAAGTGCAAAGGTAGTGCTTGCAGCAGATCCATGTTACGGAGCATGTGACCTTGTTCACGATAAGATGAAGATGATGGGGGTTGAATTGGTTGCACACATGGGTCATAGCCAAATGAATATTGAATCCGGTATGCCCACACAATTTATTGATGTCACATATGATGGCGACCCGGAATTAACCCCCGTACTACCTTTCTTGGAAAATCACCGAGCAATGGCAAAACAACGTCTGTTGGACCAAGAAAACCCCGCTGATCTTACAACAGAAGATGCTCAAGAGAAATTTTTGGATGCAGTTGGAAGACTAGCCCCCCTCACTGATACAAAATTAGGACTGGTTGGTTCAATTCAGCATCTGCACCTATTACCGGATTTCCATGACCGATTAGAAAAAGCCGGATTTGATGTCACAATTCCTCTGGGTGGCGCCCGTCTATCATTCCCAGGACAAGTATTAGGTTGTAATTATTCGGGTGACCAAGATGATATTGGACATTACTTATTCTTGGGAAGCGGGGATTTCCATCCAATAGGATTAGTATTGCACACAGGAAAACCACTTGCAATGCTAGACCCATATAGCGGGGATGCAGAAGAGATGTCACTTGAAAGAATTGAAAGGATATTGAGGCAAAGATTTGGACTTATCATGGCCTGCGATAATGCCAAAAGTTTCGGTATTCTAATCGGAGAGAAACCTGGCCAAATGCGCCGAACTCTTGCTCTACGAATGAAGAGAATGTTAGAAAAGCATGGTAAGAAAGGTTACTTGCTGGCGTTGGAACATATTGGTCCTGAACTGATAGATTTCTATCCAGTAGATGCATTTGTCAATACATCATGCCCCAGAATCGCCATAGATGATGCTGTGCGCTATAGTAAGCCAATGCTTACTCCATTTGAATTAGAGGTTTCATTAGGTGAAAAACAATGGGAACTTGGTTATCAATTTGATGAAATACCTTGAGTCGCAATATTCTTGTAATCAAAAAGAAATGCTTTTTCTTGCCTCAACTGCCCCTATGTTCAATAACGGTTGACGAGAGCCTTCCTATGTTATGAGCAACTACCTTGACCGAATTGGAGCGGGTTTCGTCCTAGCCAATCCGGAGGGGTTAGATTTTGATTATATGCCTGACGAATTAGTTGGAAGAGATGACATTCAGAATCAATTAGCGAGCAAATTTTCCACATTATCGCATCCGGATGGAACGGGGCGTGCGGTCATCACCGGCCCCGTTGGTAGTGGGAAAACGGTCCTAGCGGGAACCTTTTGCAGAGACATCCAACGCCATCTTGCCAATAAGAGGCAGATAAAAACCGTTCAGATAAATTGTAGAAACGCATCGACCAGCATGCGAGTTGTTCAACGAATCCTCCACAAATTAGATCCGGGTCATCCAGATAGAGGACTTTCAATGGGGGAATTATTGATCAGCCTTCGCAAATTAATCAGAAGGGATTCTGCTCATTTAATCGTCGTACTAGATGAAGTGGACCATATGCTAAGACGCTCTGGCGATGACCTTCTATACCAACTGCTAAGGATAGATGAGGACCAATCGGGCAAGGGAACAATCTCTTTGATAATAATTAGTCAAGAACAGGTGCTTGACCTACTAGAAACTGCAGTCATCTCACGGATGGGAAGTACTAATCATATCATTATTCCTCCATATACAGTCGATGGACTTGAACAAATAATCAAGCAGAGAGCAGAATATTCCCTCGTCCCAGGAACCTACTCGTCAAAGATAATACGTTTAATCGCTGAAAAGGCCGCTCTAAGTGGTGATGCTAGAAGGGGGATTGAATTATTATCCGCAGCTGTTGAACGTTGTGAATTTAGGCAAGATTCTCAAAGTGCAAGAGAAATACTGATTGAAGATATTCATGAAGCCAATGATAGTGTCGCATTACAAATTGGAATCAAATTAGAAGTCGTTGATGACCTTTCGGCTCATCAGATGTTAGTTCTTCTAGCGATGTGCCGGAGATTGAAAACTGAAGAGACTATGTCGATGGGTGATGTTGAATCCCTATACGCAGTTGTCTGTGAAGAATACGAACAGAAACAAAAGAGTCACACGACGATTTGGAAATATGTAAAGCACCTAGAACAGCAACAGGTGATTGATTCTAAGGTCGCAACTGTTAGTGATGGAAGAGGTAGAACAACCCATCTTAGCATGCCGTATCACCTTCCTGCAGACCTCTCAAGTCGCCTAGAATTGCTACTTCCTAAGCGACTGCATCGCTAATTCTTATCCTATGCCTATGCGGTGAGCCTAAATATGGGTCTCTTGTCGGCGAGTTATTCTAGTGGTGTAGATAATGGCTGTTGGACAACAAGGAGAATTCGTCGCCGTAGTTAATGATACAGATCCTGCCAATGGTGGCAGGTCTTACTCATTGACGATTAGTGGAAATAATCATGCTCAATTATTGGGTAAGAAAATTGGAGATACTGTTGACGGTATTTTCGTTGGAGAGGGTGAACAAACTCTTTCCGGTTTCAAGTTACAAATCACTGGTGGTTCAGATAAGACTGGAACACCTCTTCGCCGCGACCTTGAAGGTGGTTCCCGCCAATCCATTCTAGTCACTGCTTCTACAGGATTCAAGGGCCATTCCCTAGTTTTCAAGAACAAGGGTGGAGAGAAGAAGCGTTTCCGCTACAAGTTAGACGGACTACGCAAGCGCAGAAACTTCCGTGGTAACACCATTACCCAAGATACTCGCCAAATCAATTTGAAAGTTACTGAAGCAGGCAACAAGAGCCTTGCTGACATCACTTCGTCTGGAAGCGAAGAAGCATCGGAGTGAAACCCGAGAGGGATTTCGTGAATTGAGGAGAATGGAAGCATGGCAAGAAAGCTTCCTTCTCAACCTGAAATCAACATTGGCCTTGTAGGTCACGTTGACCATGGAAAAACAACTCTAACTCAAGCTCTTTCTGGAGTTTGGACAGATACTCATTCCGAAGAAAGAAAGCGCGGTATTTCAATAAAATTAGGATATGCTGACACTGCATTCTATCAAACCAAAGAAGGGCAGTACTATGCAACAGGTCGTCGACCTGATGGCGCAGATGATATTGAAAAGGAACTGAAAAGGGTTGTTTCATTCGTAGATGCCCCTGGACACGAGACATTGATGGCGATAATGATTACTGGCGCATCCATTATGGATGGTGCAATGTTGATGGTTGCTGCAAATGAAACATGCCCTCAACCTCAAACTAGGGAACATTTGATGGCACTTGAAATCGCAGGAATTGAAAATATAGTAATAGTTCAAAACAAAATTGATTTGGTCAGCAAAGAACGTGCTATGGAGTCTTACCAAGAAATTAAGTCCTTCTTGAAAGGAACAATTGCCGATAATGCTCCAGTAATTCCAGTTTCCGCACATCACGATGTGAATCTTGATGTCCTAATCGATGCAATTGAACAAACAATTCCTACCCCTGACCGCACAAAGGATAAGCGTTCAATTATGCATGTAGCTCGCTCTTTTGACATCAATCGACCTGGTACACGACCAAGCAAACTTAGAGGCGGTGTAATCGGCGGAAGTATTGTTGAAGGTGAATTCAAGAATGGTGATGAAATTATCATCGGGCCTGGACGAAAAATTGAGAAGGGAAATAAATCAACTTGGGAGCCGATTGAAGCGATTATTAACAGTATGCAAGGCGGTGGATTAAATTTGGAAAATATGCACGCTGGCGGCCTGTGTGGAATGGCAACTCAACTAGACCCTAGTATCACAACTGCGGATAACTTGAGTGGACAAGTAGTTGCGAGAAGAGGAGATTTACCTGAAGTGCGCTCAAAACTCGAAATCTCTGTTACCCTAATGGATAATATGGTCGCTGCGGAAGGAGAAAAACCAGAGAAGATTCATCCACTGCGCAATAATGAGATGTTGATGCTAAACGTTGCTACTGCAACATCTGTTGGCGTTACTAAAAACGCTGAAAAAAATCGTACTGGTCTTGAATTAAGACTTCCAATTTGTGCTGATGTTGGGCAGAGAGTTTCATTATCACGCCGTGTTGGTTCTCGTTGGAGATTAATTGGCTACGGAACAATACAATAATTGGGTTGAGAGACGCACATTTCATCAAAGATTGCTGTTCAGCAGTGAAATGTGCAGAGAATAATTGTTGATGCGTGCGGTTGGGTTGCAGTAATTGATGCTGGAATCAACATTGATGATGCTTTATTGCAGTTATTAGGCCCAAGCCAACTTCTATTGTTGCCTGATGTTGAGAAGGAATTGGAAGAAATCAACTCCAAACGTTCAAAGAAAAAATCTCTATTGCTACAATTGTTAAAGGCAAAAACTGTAATGATAGATGCACCAGAGAATTCAGGGAATCATCCTGATGATCAAATATTATTGTTGGCAAAAAATGAAGGCATTTCAGTATTGACTGTTGATACAGATTTGAAGCGACGGTTATTTGATTCTGGCATTAGAATTGTTGAAGTCGCAAAAAACAAGAGATTGAATGTGATTGATAATCTATAGAGTCGGCGACTAAGAAGTATATATTTTATTATATTCAAAGTGTCGGCAATAAGTTTAATAATATAAACTGCTTTAAATAAAAATGGAAAATGATTATTGCCGGTAGGAAGTTCATATATGACGATAACAACGTAGCAGATATGCAGACAGAAAAAAGTTTACTTAAAATGAATGATTTCAATGAGGTAGAAACTTCACAACAACTGGTATTTACACTAATTAAACTAGGTGTTCACAGTCATACTGCAAGATGTTTGGTATGCCTACATGTTCATGGCCCTTCGACATCAAAAATGCTACAACAGAATTGTAATATTAGACAACCTGATGTTAGTGTTGCAATCGCTGAATTACGGCACTTTAATGTTGTAAAATTGGATTCCTCTGCCACTGCAGGCCGGGGTAGGCCATCCCACATTTACCAACTTGCGGGAACTCTTAGCGAATGTATTGACCCGTTTATTGAAGAAGCACAAGACAAAATCACAAACATTGTTTCAGCGATCGCTACACTTGAACATTTAGCACACCGAACTAACAGATAATTATTATGGCAAGGTGAACAATACATCATCGCCGTGTCCGTCTAATAACCTAAGTTTAACAGCAGCGTCAATCCAAGCATGGGCGTAATTTATTGCTCCAAATGCTCTTACTCTATCTCCAATATTCAAAAAATGTAGCGCGTCTGATGAATAATCATCTGCCATTCTCATCATTATTGCCAATTGTATTGATTGCTCACTACCTTCTGGATGGATAGGTGTTGCTTTTTCTCTTGCTCTTTTGGTGATATCAAGATACTGCATCACTTTTTCCTCTGAGACTTCAACAAGTTCATCACTCATTCCCCACCCTCCTTTTGACGTTTTAAGAGACGGCGAACATCTTCCTTACGGCCTAGTGCACCATACAATTCAACTGCAACCGATAACTTCCCTTCATCTTCTGCAGTTTGGGCTCGCAAGAATAATTCCTTTCTCTCATCCCAATTTCTTGCCATTGCAGCCTCTGCTGCAGCTTCATATCGACCTTTTCGTTCAGATTGTGCAAGATGCGGTGCTGACCACTTACGAATTAAGCCAGAACGTGTTGCAGTTACCATTGAATCAGGTGTTAATCCAATCAGTAGGTCTCCTAGGTCCATAGATTCGCCAAGGATTTCAACATCCTCTTCCAGTGTCCTAGAAAGATGATAGAGACGTCCTTCAATACCCAATACCCACCAGCCATCCGCACTGATTATTCCTTCCATTGCTTCTATGGAATCTTGTTCAAGTCTAATCAAATCATCCCACCCAAATGGATGAGGGACACCTTGCCACAAACTTCCATCGCTTGATTGTAATATAATCCGACCATTTTCTAATTCACTGGACCAACTCCAAATTCTGTCTTCAAGACATCTTTTTTTGTCAGAACCGGTCAACCTACCACACCAGATTCTCCCATCGCTTGCTTGCCACATCAAATGTTCTCTATCGAGCCAGCCAATCAATCTCCTAACCATACCACTATCCATGCGACGAATTCCTCTACCCTCTTGTGAAAATAGATGCATGTTGCCATCTTTGCCCGATAGTACCCAACCTCCACCTGGTCTTGCTTTTATTCCAGTGAAACCACCAGGGCTGCTTCTTCCTTCATGCAATAGCGAGCCATCTCTGGTTGACATAACATAAAATCCATGAGCGGCTAATACTCCAAGAATTCCTTGCCCACTTTCAATTGCATGAACTTTGAATGGCATATCAACAGACCATCTTTCACTACCGTCATGTTCAAAGAATGTTAGATTCAATCCATTGCTAACAACTAATCCGCCTTCGCTTGCCGCTATTGTAGCAATAATGCTTGGCACTTGTTTTGACCAAGTAATTTCCCAAGCCATCAGACCTCACCTCCCATCATATTCCAAGCGGTCAATTGGGCTCTTGCAGATTGAGTCAACGTGAACATGCGGCTTTTTCCAACCTTGCGTACATTTAGGACTCCCCCTTTGTGTAAGCGATTACTTATTTGTGACAGTCTGGCCCTTTTAATCTTCAATTCTTGTAGTAAATTAATATCGGATGGAGAGTACTTCCTTTCGTTTGCAGTTGCTACTACAACTGCTTCATGGGGTGATAAATTTGACAATACACTTGGATTTAATGGATGGTCGATTTTTTCCCCGACTTTCGGTTGCCGTAAACTTGTCAGAGCATCGATTAACTTTCTACGGTCGATTGTACCATCGGCTTCTTGTGGTGCCAGCAATGCAGTTTGAAGTGCATTTACCAACATTGAGAACTTCTTCATTTCAGTATTTGTTGCAATTCCAGATTCTGTATTACTATTTTCTTCTATTTCGGGATAGATATTTTCATCAGGAATTTCATTCGCATCTAATTCGTCATTCATTAGACCGGTTTCATCATGCAGTATCACTGTTCCATCCCCCTCTAAGCCATCATCGTTTGATTCATCGATTAGGTTAGAATCTTTGGCAACCCATAATTCTGCACCATCAACATCGTTAGCGATATCATAATCATCTGGGTTTTGTTTTGTTCTAGCAGGTGCATCTCTCATCCTTCCGACCAGTGAGCCGAACATACCTACTGATTCCAATGGCACTTTCTTTGCTGATTCATT